>NZ_JBHWCL010000001.1:0-130509 GCF_042735125.1 Kitasatospora sp. NPDC059599
CGGCAGGTCCCACCGCCTGCCGGGCCGGGGCCGTCTTACAGTGCGCGGCGCGCGGCGGCGATCCGGTCGGGATCCCAGCCGGGCCGGGGAACGGACTCCAACAGGAGCCTGGTGTAGGCGTGTTGCGGGGAGCCGAGGACGTCGGACGTGGGGCCGGACTCGACGATCCGGCCGTGCCGCATCACGATGACGTCGTCGGTCACGCAGCGGACCACGCCGAGGTCGTGGGTGATGAACAGGTAGCCGACGCCGGTCCGTTCGCGGATGTCGGCGAGCAGGTTGAGGACCTGCGCCTGGACCGAGACGTCCAGTGCGGCGACCGCCTCGTCCAGTACCAGTACGTCCGGCTGGACGGCCAACGCCCGTGCGATGGCGACGCGTTGGCGCTGGCCGCCGGAGAGCTGCCGGGGCAGCGCCTCCGACGCCCGGGTGCCGAGGCCGACCTGGTCGAGGAGCTCCCGGATCCTGGCCGCGTGGTCGGTGCCGGGGAAGTGCAGCCGCAGGGTCTCCCGCAGGACGGCCTCGACGCTGGTGCGCGGGTCCAGGGAGAGGAACGGATCCTGGAAGACCATCTGCACCTCGCGGGCGCGGGCCAGTCGTTCGACCCTCCCCCGGGCCCGCCCGGTCCGGGCCCGGCCGCGGACCGACACCTCGCCCGCGTCGGCCTGTTCGAGGCCGACGATGATGCGGGCGGTGGTGGTCTTGCCGGACCCGGACTCGCCGACGATGCCGAGCGAGCCGCCGGCCGGGAGGGTGAACGAGACCTCGTCCACGGCCCGCACGCTGCCGAAGGTGCGGCACAGCCCGTTGACCTGCAGGACGGCCTCAGTCATCGGCGCGGCTCCCTTCGAGCGGGTGGTGACAGGCGACCGGGCCCGGCGCGGGGGCTGCCTCACGGCACAGGTCGGTCGCGTACCGGCAGCGGGCGGCGAACGCGCATCCGGTCAACTCCTGCCGCAGGTCGGGCGGTTGGCCGTCGATGGCGGAGAGCCGGCCGGGCCCGCTGTCCAGCCGCGGGGTGGCGGCGAGCAGCGCGGCGGTGTACGGGTGGCGAGGCCGCTCGAACAGCGCCTCGGCGGGCCCGTGCTCGACGATCCGCCCGGCGTACATGACGTGGACCCGGTCGCTGATGGCGGCTGCGAGACCGAGGTCGTGGGTGACGAACAGCAGACCGGTGCCGAAGCGTTCGCGCAACTGGTCGAGGAGCGCGACGACCTCGGCCTGGCTGGTGACGTCGAGCGCGGTGGTCGGCTCGTCGGCGAGCAGCAGCACCGGGTCGCCCATCAGCGCGGCGGCGATCATGACGCGCTGGAGCATCCCGCCGGACAGCCGGCCGGGGTAGCTGCGCAGCAGTTCCGGGCCGAGGCCGACGGCGTCGAGCAGTTCGGCCGCGCGCCGGTCGGCGTCGGCCGCGGTCATGACGCCGGTGCGGCGCACGCCCTCGGTGAGGAAGTCGCCGACGCGGCGCAGCGGGTTGATGGCGGCCCGCGGGTCCTGGAAGATCATCGCGGCCCGGCCGGTGCGCAGGGCGCGCAGCCGGTCGGGGCCCATGGTCAGGACGTCCTCACCGTCGACCAGGACGCTGCCCTCGGCGGTGGCGCCGGTCGGCAGCAGGCCGAGGGCGGTGCGCGAGGTGAGGGTCTTGCCGGAGCCGGACTCGCCGACCAGGGCCACGGTCTCGCCGGGGGCGACGGTCAGGTCGACCCCGTCGAGGACGGGCCGGGCGGCGCCGGGCAGGTGGAGCCGCAGGCCCCTGACGTCGAGGGCGTGCACCCGTTCGCCGGGATTCGCGGAGTCCTCGGGATTCATGTGCTTCCCCGGGTTCATGGGGTCCTCCGGGCGACGCGGTCGGCCCAGCGCTCGCCGACGACGTTGAAGGCGACGACGGTGAGCACGATGAGGACGCACGGCAGGATCGCGGACAGCGGGTAGCCGTGCTGGATCGCGGTCTGGCCGTCGAAGACCATCCGCCCCCAGTCGGGGGTGAGCGCGGGGACGCCGAGTCCGAGGAAGGACAGGCCGGCCAGGTCCATGAGGGCGTATCCGAAGTTGATGGTGGACTGGGCGAGGACGATCGGGGCGATGTTGGGCAGGACGTGCCGCAGGCAGATCTGCGCCGCGGAGTGGCCCTGGACCTGGTAGGCGCTGACGTAGGGCCGCATCCGTTCGGCCAGCACCAGGGAGCGGGTCAGGCGCGAGACGTACGGCAGGTAGGCGATCGCGAGGGCGAGGACGGGGGCGATCAGGCCCTCGCCGTACACCGAGACGATCAGGATGGCGAGCAGCATGCCGGGGAAGGCGAAGACCAGCTCGGTGCTGCGGGACAGCACGGAGTCGATCCAGCCGCCGCGCCAGCCGGCGGCCAGGCCGACCACGACGCCGGCGACGGTGGAGAAGGCGACGACGCCGAGCGGGCCGAGCAGGGAGGTGCGGGCGCCGAGCAGCAGCCGGGAGAGGGTGTCGCGGCCGGCCGCGTCGACGCCGAGCAGGTGGTCCGGCGAGGGACCGGCGAGGGCGTTGCCGAGGTCGACGGCGTTCGGGTCGGCCGGCGCCACCCAGGGTGCGAGCAGGGCGGCGAGGACCACCAGGGCGACGATGCCGAGGCAGGCCAGGTGGAGCGGGGCGCGGGCGGCCTTGAGGCGGCCGAGGCCGGGCCGTCGGGTGAGGGCGACACTCATGCGTCGGACCTCCTCGTGCCGAGGGTGACCCGGGGGTCGACCAGCGGGTGCAGCAGGTCGACGACCAGGTTCACGATCATGAACAGGGCCACGATGAGCAGGGAGATGGCCTGGACGGTCGGGAAGTCCTTGGTGGTGGTGGACAGTTCGAGGAGTTGGCCGATGCCGCCGATGCTGAACGCGGACTCCACCAGGATCGTGCAGACGAGCAGGGTGGAGACGATCAGGCCGCCGGTGGTCAGGACGGTGCCCAGCGAGTTGCGGAACACGTGGCGGCGGATCACCTCGTGCTCGGGCACGCCGCGGCTGCGGGCGACGGCGACGTGCTCGCCCTCCAGGGCCTCCAGCATCGCCGAGCGGGTGACCCGGGCGAGCATCCCGATCAGGTACAGCGCGAGGGCGATCGCCGGCAGGGTGAGGTGCCACAGCAGGTCGCCGAAGCCGTCGCCGGTGCCGCTGGTCGGGAACCAGCCCAGCTTGACCGCGAACAGGCCCTGCAGCAGGACCGCCGCGACGAAGGAGGGGGTGCCGACCGCGAGCGTGGTGGAGAGCAGGATCGCCGAGTCGGTCGCGCCGCCGCGCACCGCGCCGATCCAGCCCAGGGCCAGGCCGATGAGGACGACCACGACCAGGGCCATGGCCACCAGCGTCAGGGTGGCGGGCAGCCGGTCGGCGAGCAGCGTGGACACGTCGGTGCGGTAGGTGATCGAGCGCCCGAAGTCACCCTGCAGCACCTGGCCGAGCCAGCGGAAGTACCGGACCAGGAAGGGGTCGTCGAGGTGGTACTGGTCGTTGATCGCCTGCAGGGCGGCCGGCGAGGCCGACCGGCCGGACAGCAGGAAGCTCGCCGGGTTGCCCGGCGCGAGGTACATCGCGCCGAACACCACGAAGGACGCGCCGAGCAGGGTGGCGGCCATCTCGACCAGCCGCCGTACGGCGAATCTCAGGAAGTTCACCGCGCGGCCCCCACGTCGGCGGCCCACGGGTAGTACATGTACGAGATGGTGGTGGGGGCGCCGGTGATGCGCTTGTTGAGGAAGACGGCGGTGGGCCACTCGGCGACCGGTATCCACAGCAGCTGCTCGGAGGCGGTCTGCTGGAGCTTCGCCTCGATCGCCGCGCGCTTGGCCGGGTCGTACTCGGCGGTCGCCTGGTCGACGAGGCCGTCGTACGCCGGTTCGCTGTAGCCGGCGAAGTTCTGGTAGGCGCCGGTCTTGAAGTTGGCGAGCAGGTCGAGCGGGTCGGTGACCGAGTCGTAGTAGGTCTCGGGGAACATGTCCAGGCCCTCGCGGGCCTTGGGGTCGGTGAACAGCGCGGTGAAGGCGTTCGGGGCGATCGTCCTCAGCTGGACGTTCAGGCCGATCTTCGCGCCGGCGGCCTGGACGGCGGTGGCGAGCAGGGAGACGTCCTGGCCGATGGTGCTGGTGGCGACGGTGAGCGTCTTGCCCTCGGCGCCGGCCTCCTTGACCAGGGCCTTGGCCCGGTCGACGTCCTGCGCGGTCGGGGTGAGGTGCTCGAAGGCCGACTTCCGGACGTCGTCGGGGGCGCCGGCCCAGGCCGCACGGGTGGTGAGCGAGCCCGTGACGGTGCCGGCGCCGGCGAGGCCGGTCCTGACGAAGCCGGAGCGGTCGAGCGCCAGGGACAGCGCCTGGCGGACCCGGAGGTCGCCGAGCGGGCCCTGCATGCTGGTGACGTTGAGGTTGACGGTGCTCAGGCCCTCGCCGAAGTACAGCGTGCCGGCGCCGCTCTTGCGCAGCCGGTCGTAGCTCTCGGTCGGGATCAGGTAGCCGCCGTCGACGTCGCCGGTGAGCATCGCGTTGGTGCGGGCCGACGGGTCGGTGAGGAAGCTGAAGACGACCTTCTTGGACTTGGCCTTGGTGCCCCAGTAGTCGTCGAAGCGCTGCAGCTCGATCGACTGCCCCTTGGCCCAGGCCCCGAGCTTGAAGGGCCCGGTGCAGTCGAGGCTGCCGCCGGTGCCGTAGTCCTTGCCGGCCGCCTCCACCCCGGCCTTGGCCGCGACCACGCCGGCCGCGGTGGCCATGTACTGCGGGAACTGGGAGTCCGGCTGCTTGAGCTTGACGGTGACCTGGAGCGGGCCGGTCTTGGCGACGGAGTCGACGTTCTGGAACACCTGGGCCCAGGCCGAGGCGTTGTCGGGGTTCGTCTGCCGGCCGAGGCTGTAGACGACGTCGTCGGCGGTCATCACCGAGCCGTCGTGGAAGTGCACGCCGGAGCGCAGGTCGTAGACCCAGGTGGTGGCGTCGGGGTTGGAGGCCTTCTCGGCCAGGCCGGGAGCCAGGGTGAGCTGGGGGGTCCAGCGCATCAGGCTCTCGCAGACGTTCGACAGGACGGTGTTCTGCGGGTAGTCGAAGGCCTGGATGTAGTCGAGGGTGGGCGGCTCCGCGTAGGTGGCCCAGGTGAAGGAGTCGAGTTCGCCCTTGGCCGCCGGGGTGTCGGCGGACAGCTGGACCGCCGCCTGGTCGGAGCCGCCGCGCGGCGGACCGGAGCAGGCGGCGACCAGGGCCGCGGCCGAGAGCAGGGCGGTGGCGAGGGCGAGCCGGCCGGGGGCGGTGGCGCGTCTCGCGGGCGCGGTGGGAGTCATGAGGGGGTGTTCTCCGTTCGCTGGCGAGGGGGTCAGGCGTGGGCGGCCGGGATCTGCTGCGTGATGCAGTGGACACCACCGCCGCCGTAGGCGATGACCCTGGCCCGCACGCCGACGACCTTCCGGTCCGGGTAGGCGGCGGCGAGCACGGCGAGCGCACCCGCGTCCTCGGGGTGGTCGGCGACCGGCACGACGACACCGCCGTTGGCCAGGTAGAAGTTCAGGTACCCTACCTCGACCTCGCGCCCGTCGACCTCGACGAAGGCGGCCTGCGTCAGGTCGACGATCTCGAAGGGCCGGCCCTGGGCGTCGGTGGAGTGCTCCAGCACGGTGCGGTTGGCCCGCATCCGCACGTGGTCCGGGTGCTCCGGGTCGGACGGCAGCTGCACCACGACCTTGCCGGGGGCGACGAAGGCGCAGACGCCGTCGACGTGCCCGTCGGTCTCGGTGTCCAGCGCGCCGCCGTAGGGCAGCCAGATCACCTTGGTGACGCCGAGGCGGGCCTTCAGCTCGGCCTCGATCTCCTCGCGGCTCATGTCCGGGTTGCGGTTGGGGTGCAGCAGGCACTGCTCGGTGGTGATCAGCGTGCCCTCGCCGTCGACGGTGATCGCGCCGCCTTCGAGGATCATTTCGGAGCGGATCGCCGGGGTGCCGAGGTGGTCCAGCAGCAGGCCGCTGATCCGGTCGTCGGCGTCCCACGGGTGGTGCTTGCGGCCCCAGGCGTTGAAGCGGAAGTCCACGCCGGCCCGGCGGCCGTCCCCGTCCAGGACGAAGATCGGCGCGGAGTCGCGGAACCAGGAGTCGTCGGTCGGCAGCTCCACGACGGTGACGCCCTCGCCGCACCGGGAGCGCGCGTCCTCGCCGTGACCGGGCGGCGCCACCATGGTGACCGGCTCGAACTCGGCGATGGCGCGGGCGACCGCCGCGTACTCGCCCTGCACCTCGTCGAGGGTGTCGCCCCACAGCTCCGGCCGGACGGGCCAGGCCATCAGGCAGCCCTCGTGCTCGGTCCACTCCGCGGGCATTCGGTACGTCACGGGAAACCTCTTCTGTTCGGGTCCGGCCGGGCCGACGGCTTCGGTGCGCCGGCCGGCCGGGAGGGAGGGTGGTGTGAGCGGAAGTCCTCGGCGGCCCGCCTCCGTGGGGTTCCGGACGGGCCGCCGAGGGGTCTCAGAGGGCCGGCGGTACGGCCGGCTGGGACTGGGTGGCGCAGTGGATGCCGCCACCGCCGGAGGCGATGTTGTCGATGTTCAGCTGGACGACGTCGCGCCCGGGGAACTCGGCCTGCAGGATCGCGTAGGCCTGCGCGTCGGCGGAGGTGTCGCCGAACTGCGGAACGAAGACGGCGCCGTTGGCGACGTAGAAGTTGGTGTAGCTGGACAGGAAGTCCTTGCCGCGCCCGCGGATCCTCGCCCGGTCGGGGCCGGGGAGCTCCACGACGGTCAGCGGCCGGCCCTGGGCGTCGGTCGCGGTCCGCAGGACCTGTTTGGCCTGCTGGTAGACGTCGATCCAGGTCTGGTCGGTGCCGGGGCCGGGCTGGTCGAGGACGACCCGGCCGGGCGAGGTGAAGCGCGCCAGGCAGTCGATGTGGTCGTCCGTGATGTCCTGGCCCGCCAGGCCGGCCAGCCAGATCACCTTGTCCATCCCGAGCGTGGTCTTCAGGGCCTGTTCGACCTGGTCCTGGGACATCCCGGGGTTGCGGTTGGGGTTCACCAGCGAGCTGACGGTGGCCAGCAGGGTGCCCTGGCCGTCCGTCTCCAAGGCGCCGCCCTCGCCGACGAAGGGGGCCTGGACGCGGTCGATTCCGTACTCGACGAGCAGGGTGGCCGCGACCGCGGCGTCCTCGGTGAAGCGCTGGTAGTAGGGGGTGCCGCTCTTGCCCCAGCCGTTGAAGTTGGTGTCGACACCGGCGATGGCGCCCGGCGCGACCACGAAGGTCGGACCGAAGTCCCGGATCCACAGGTCGTCGTTGGAGATCTCGACGACGGTGATGCCGTAGTAGGCGCCGGGGCCGCAGTAGTACCGCGCGTCGGCGGCCTGGCCCGGGCGGGCGACCACGACCACCGGTTCGTAGCGGGAGATCTGGTAGGCGACCCGCGCGATGTCGTCACGGACCGCGGAGAGCTGGGTCCGCCAGATCGACGACAGCGCCGGCCAGGCCATGAAGGTGCGGACGTGCCGGTCGCTCTCGGCGGGCATCCGCAGCCTCGTGGTGGCGCCCGCCGCGGCGGGCGAGGCCGTCGCGGCCCGGGCCGCGGCCGGCAGGACGCCGCCGAGGGCGATCAGGGGGGCGGCGGCCGCACCGAACCGGAGCAGAGCGCGCCGGGAAGGGGTGGGGGATTGCATGGGGACTCCCTGGGTGATGCAGGGGTGGGGGTTGCCCCGCATCCTCTACCGTACTGAAAATTCAGTCAAGCTTTTGGCTCGAAGCTGGCCCATCTCACTGAAACGATCATCAGGAACCTGTCTGACCAGCCGGGAAGCCCGGTAGAGTGGGCGACCATGTCGGACCGTCGGACGGAAATACTCAAGGCCGCCACCAGGGTGATCGCCCGCCGTGGCGTACGCGGACTGCGCGTGGGCGAACTGGCGACCGAGGCGGGGGTGTCCACCTCGCTGATCTACTACCACTTCACCGACCGGGCCGGCATCCTGCGCCAGACGCTGCAGTTCATCAGCGACCGCGCCGACCACTACACCGCCGACGAGGGCCCCGCGCCCCGGACCGGGGACCCCCGGGCCGACCTCGAACGGGTCCTGCTCCGGGAGCTCCAGGACAGCATCGACGTGCGTGAGAACAGCACCGCCTGGGGCGAGTTGAGAGCCAGCGCGGTCTTCGAACCGAGCCTGCGCGAGGACCTGGCGAGGACCACCCACACCTGGGTGCACGACATCGCCGAACTCCTCGCCCGGGCCGACCCGACCGGCACCGCTCCCGCGCACGCGGCCGCCGCCGAGCGGCTCACGATCCTCGTCGAGGGCCTCAGCGTGCGGTGGCTGAGCGGCTCGCTGCCGCTCGACCACGCACGCCGGCTGCTGCGCAGCGCCGTCGAAACCGAACTGCAACGCTGACGGCCCCGGGCGCCGACCTCCGGTCCGCCCGTCACGACTACCCTGACCCTACCTCTAAACTTCGCGATGCCGTCTGCGCCGACCAGCGCCGTGGCCGCCCGGGGGCGCCCTTCCGGCTCCCGTCCCCCTCCCTGTCCGCCGAGAGAGGCCACCGCATGTCCGCTGACCGATCCCCCTTCGCCCTGCAGCCGGTCTTCCAGGAGCTGACCGCGGACGACCCGCGCGAGGTCGGCGGCCACCTGCTGTACGCCCGGCTCGGCGCCGGCGGCATGGGCCGGGTCTACCTCTCCTACACGCCCGGCGGGCGGCCGGTGGCGCTCAAGGTGGTCCGGCCCGAACTGGCCGAGGACCCGGAGTTCCGGGCCCGCTTCGCCCAGGAGGTGGCCAGCGCCCGGCGCATCCACGGACTGTTCACCGCACAGGTCGTCGACGCCGGCGTGGACGCCGCCACCCCGTGGCTGGCCACCACGTACGTGCCGGGCCCCTCCCTCCAGCAGGTGGTGCAGCGTTTCGGTCCGCTCCCGGAGCGGACCGTCCTGCTGCTGATGGCCGGCATCGCCGAGGCGCTGCAGGCGATCCACACCAGCGGGGTGGTCCACCGCGACCTCAAGCCCGGCAACGTGCTGATCGCCTCCGACGGCCCCCGGGTGATCGACTTCGGCATCGCCCGCGCCGCCGACGCCAGCGCGCTCACCGGCACCGGACTGCGCATCGGCTCGCCCGCCTACATGGCGCCCGAGCAGGCCATGGGCCGGGCCGCGACCCCGGCCACCGACGTCTACGCGCTGGGCGCGCTGGCCGTCCACGTCGCGGGCGGCAGCCCGCCCTTCGGGGACGGCCCGGACCCGGCCGCGCTCTACCGGACCGTCCACGAGGACCCCGACCTCGGCCGGGTCCCGGAGAGCCTGCGCGACCTGCTCCTGCACTGCCTCGCCAAGCGGCCGGAGGACCGTCCGACCACCGCCGAGGTGATCGCCGCCGCCCGGAACCACCCGGCCGTCGGCGGCCACCTCCGGTTCGGCGACGACTGGCTCCCGCACCCGCTGACCAGCCAGATCACCCGGCACGCCGACCTCCCCCAGGTGCCCGCCGAGGCCGCCGCGCAGCCGGGCCCGGACTCCGCCCGGACGGTCCTCGCGCCGGCCTCCGCGCCGACGCCCACCCTGTTCGCCCCGGTGTCCTCCCCCGTCCCCGCTCCGCCCGCGCCGGCCGGGCAGTCGACCGGCTCCCGCGCGGCCCGGCGCGAGGACGCCCGCGGCCGGGGCCGCCGCCGTGCCCTCGGGCGCACCGCGCTGACCGCCGCCGTCGCCCTGACCGTCGGCGCCGCGGCGGCGGTGTTCCTGCTCGACGACCAGGAGCCGGTGGAGGCCGCGACCGCCGAGGCCCCGGTGTCCGGCTCCGCCGCGCCGCTCACCCCGACGGCCCCGGTGGCCCCCACCGGATCGCCGACGCCCACCCGGTCCGCCACCCCGCCCGCGTCGACGCCGCCGCCGGGGCCCGCCGCCGACTTCGCCCCGGTCTACCGCTCCGTCGAGCTGACCTCGGCGGACTCCGGCTACGAGTTCGATCTCGCCAACGGCACGGTGGTCCCGATCGACAGGGCGACCTGGTACGTCGGCCGCGGCGACGGCGAGTTCCTCGTCCCGGAGAGCGCCGACTCCTTCATCGGCAGGGACGCCGGCCTGGGCGTGGCCGAGTGCCTCAAGGGGCTCGGCAGCCACCCGGCCGGACGGATCCCGTTCGCCGCCGCCGGGCCGGGCAGCGCCTTCTGCGTCCGGTCCGCGGACGGCCGGGACCTCGCGGTCGTCCGGGTGCTGCAGACCGCGGGCCCGGACGGCCCGGTCACGGTCTCCCTGGACCGCTACCGCCGCAACGGCTGAGCCCGCCCGCCGCGCGGACGGGCCCGGAGCGGCGCAGAGCCGTCGTCCCCCGCACCGCGCGGTGGGGGGAACGACGGCTCTCGGCGTCGACGGGGGTGCTCAGCTCGACCGGACCGGCGGCCCGTCCGGTCGGACCGGCCCCCTCCCCGGGTCGCCGGCCGGCGCCTTGACCGGGTCGCCCGCCGGCGCGTTCGCCGGCCCCTTCGCCGGCCCCTCCGCCGACCCGGCAGCAGGCCCGGCTGTCGGCTCCGCCGTCGCGGCGGCGGGCTGACCGTTCTCCCGCATGGCCGCCGTCTCGGACTTCAGGATGCGCATCGACTTCCCCAGTCCGCGTGCCATCTCGGGCAGCTTCTTGGAGCCGAACAGCAGCACCAGGACGGCCACCATCACCAGCAGGTGCCAGGGTTCCAGACCATTGCGCAGCATCGCCGCCTCACCCGGCCTTTCATCGTCGTGACCGGGGCCGCGCGCTCGGCGGCCCGGGTCGTCTCGGGGTGGTTTGGGTGGCTTCACCGTAAAGCTTGACTGATTTTTCAGTCAATGCGAGAGTTCAGGAACGGCGCCGCCGGACGACCGCGTCCACCAGAACGCCCCCGTCCGCCGCCCATCGGCGCCACACGGGCCGCTCCCCGGAGCCCCGCCCTCCCTCGCCGGACCGGATCCACCCCCAGCCCCACCGGAGTTCAGCGTGTCCCAGTCCCCCCTCGCCCGCCGCACGGTGCTGCGCTCCCTCGCGGGTGCCGGCGTGATCGCCCTCGGCGCGAGCGCCTGCGCGGCCTCCGGCGACGACCCGGCCGACCCCGCGACCCCGTCCTCCACCGCCACCGGCCGGCCGCCCGCGGAAACGCCCGCGCAGCCCCCGGCACCCGCCCCCGCCGCCGGGCGACGGCTCGGCGGCGAGTGGGAGAAGCACGAGCGGACCTTCATGGCCTGGCCCGCCTCCGAGAACGTCTGGGGCGAGCAGCTCGGCGCCGTCCGCAAGGACATCGCCTCCGTCGCCCGGGCCATCGGCGGGCGCGAACCGGTGGTCATGCTCGTGCGCCCCGGCCAGGAGGGTTCGGCCCGCAACGCCTGCGGCTCGGACGTCGAACTGCTCTCCGTCCCCGTGGACGACCTGTGGGCCCGCGACACCGTGCCGGTGTTCGTCGAGGAAGGCGGCAAGGTCAAGGGCGTCGACTTCAACTTCAGCGGCTGGGGCGGCAAGCAGGAGCACACCAACGACGCCCGGATCGCCCACGCGGTCCTGGAGAAGTACGGCATCGAGCGGCTGGAGACCCCGATCACCGCCGAGGGCGGTTCCTTCGAGACCGACGGCCAGGGCACCCTGATGGTCACCGAGAGCTCCGTCGTCAACGACAACCGCAACCTCGGCCGCACCCGCGACCAGGTCGAGTCGGAACTCAGGAAGGCCCTCGGCGTCACCAAGGTGATCTGGCTCGCCGGCGTCAAGGGCAAGGACATCACCGACGCCCACGTCGACTGCCTCGCCCGCTTCGCCGCCCCCGGCGTCGTCTTCCTGGACCGTGCCTTCCCCGGCACCCCGCCGGACGTCTGGTCCCGCTCCGCCGACCAGGCCCGCGCCGTCCTCGCCGAGGCCACCGACGCGACCGGCAAGAAGCTCAAGGTGATCGAGATCAGCCAGCCGGACCCGGACCGGATCACCGGCCGCGGCGACTCCTTCGTCTCGTCCTACATGAACTTCTACATCGGCAACAAGGGCGTCTACCTGCCGCTGTTCGGCGACGCCCGGGCCGACGGCCACGCCCAGGAGATCTTCCGGGACCAGTTCCCCGACCGGGAGATCGTCCCGGTGCGGATCGACACCATCGCCTCCGGCGGCGGCGGCATCCACTGCTCCACCCACGACCAGCCCGCCGGCTGACCCCCACCGCCCCGCACCGAGGGAGAAGGGACCCCCCGTGCAGCTGACCCCCACCGAACGCGACCGGCTGCTGATCTTCACGGCCGCCGAACTCGCCCGCGCCCGCCGGGCCCGCGGCCTGCGGCTCAACGTCCCCGAGGCCACCGCGCTCATCTCGGACACCGTCTGCGAGGCCGCCCGCGACGGGCTGCGCCTGGCCGAGGCCGTCGCGCGCGGCCGGTCCGTCCTGGCCGCCGACGACGTCCTGCCCGGCGTCGCGGACCTCGTCACCGAGATCCACGTCGAGGCCGTGTTCGAGGACGGCACCCGCCTCGCCGTGATCGCCGACCCGTTCGGCGGCGGCACCCTCGGCGAGGCCGCGCCCGGCGCCGTGCTGCCCGACGGCACCCCCGCGGCCGGGCCGGAGCCCGTCCGCACCCTCGCCGTGAGCAACACCTCGGAGGTACCGGTCTCGGTCACCTCGCACTTCCACTTCTTCGAGACCAACCCGCGCCTCGCCTTCGACCGCGCCGCCGCCTACGGCATGCACCTCGCGGTGCCCGCCGGCTCCTCGGTGCGCTTCGACCCGGGCGCCACCGTCGAGGTCGGCCTGGTGCCGATCGGCGGCGAGCGGGTCGCGATCGGCTTCGCCGGCCTGGTCGACGGCCCGCTGGACTCGCCCCGGGTCCGGCGCGAGGCACTGCGCCGGGCCGCCGAGCAGGGCTACCTCGGAGCAGTCGACGACGGACAGGAGAACCAGCCGTGAGCAGCAGCATCGAAGCGTCCGAGTACACGGCCGTCCACGGCCCGCGCGCCGGGGACCGGGTCCGGCTCGGTGACAGCGGCCTGGTCGTCCGCGTCGAGTCCGACTCCCAGGCACCCGGCGACGAGTTCCTGGTCGGCTTCGGCAAGACCGCCCGGGACGGCCTGCACCTCAAGGCCGCGGCCGTCCGCGACACCTGCGACGTCGTCATCAGCAACGTCCTCGTCATCGACGCGGTCCAGGGCATCCGCAAGACCTCGATCGGCATCCGGGAGGGCCGGATCAGCGCGATCGGCCGGGCCGGCAACCCGGACACCCTCGACGGGGTGGACGTCGTCGTCGGCACCGGCACCACCATCGTCTCCGGCGAGGGACTGATCGCCACCGCCGGCGCCATCGACACCCACGTCCACCTGATGTCCCCGCGGATCATGGAGGCCTCGCTGGCCTCCGGCGTCACCACGATCATCGGCCAGGAGGTCGGCCCCGCCTGGGGTGTCGGCGTCAACTCCCCCTGGGCGCTGCGCCACGCCTTCAACGCCTTCGACGCCTGGCCGGTCAACATCGGCTTCCTGGGCCGCGGTTCGTCCTCCCACCCGGCCCCGCTGGTCGAGGCCCTGGCCGAGGGCGGCGCCTGCGGGTTCAAGGTGCACGAGGACATGGGCGCGCACACCCGGGCGCTGGACACCGCGCTGTCCGTCGCCGAGGTCCACGACGTCCAGGTCGCCCTGCACACCGACGGGTTGAACGAGTGCCTCTCCGTCGAGGACACCCTGCGCGTCCTCGACGGCCGCACCATCCACGCCTTCCACATCGAGGGCTGCGGCGGCGGACACGTCCCCAACGTGCTGAAGATGGCCGGCGTGCCGAACGTCATCGGCTCCTCCACCAACCCCACCCTCCCCTTCGGCCGGGACGCCCTCGGCGAGCACTACGGCATGATCGTCTCCGTCCACGCCCTCCAGACCGACCTGCCCGGCGACGCCGCCATGGCCCGCGACCGCATCCGGGCCGGCACCATGGGCGCCGAGGACGTCCTGCACGACCTCGGGGCCATCGGCATCACCTCCTCCGACGCCCAGGGCATGGGCCGCGCCGGCGAGACCGTGCGCCGCACCTTCGCCGTGGCGGGCAAGATGAAGGCCGAACTCGGCCCGATGGCCGGCGACGGCCCGGACGACGACAACGAGCGCGTGCTGCGCTACATCGCCAAGCTCACCATCAACCCGGCCATCGCCCACGGCCTCGCCCACGAGGTCGGCTCGATCGAGCCCGGCAAACTCGCCGACATCGTGCTCTGGCGCCCCGCCTCCTTCGGGGCCAAACCGCAGATGGTGCTCAAGGCCGGCTTCCCCGCGTACGGCGTCACGGGCGATCCCAACGCCGCCACCGAAACCTGCCAACCCCTGGTCATGGGCCCCCTGTTCGGCGGCCACGGCGCCACCCCCGCCGACCTGTCGGTGGCCTTCACCAGCCGGGCCGCCGCCGAGTCCGGCACCGAACACCGCCCCTACGACTCCATGACGACCCGGCGCCGGCGCGTCGCCGTCCGGGGCACCCGCGGCATCGGCCCCCGCGACATGGTCCGCAACAACCGCCTCGGCGAGGTCCTCGTCAACGCCCGCAGCGGACTGGTCACCCTCGACGGCGCCGCGCTCCACTCCGAACCCGCCGACACCGTCCCGCTGAACCGCCTCTACTTCCTGTGAGCCGACGCGCCCCCTCCGAACCCCTCGGCGGGGGCGCGTTCCGCATTTCCCGCACGGCGCTGGGCTGCGGTGCGGGAAGCGCGCGCTGCCGTGCCGTGCCGTGCCGCAAGACCGCACCCGTACCGTCCCCACCGTCGCGACCCGCCCTCCCCGACATCGGCAAGACCCCCAACTGCGCTTCCACCAATGCCGGCGAGGGTGGCAGAGCAGGTGCTGCACGTGCTGCACGCCCCCACGGGGTGGACCTGACCGAGCTGACGGTGCTCTCCATCCGGGAGCAGCCGGGCTGACGCCCTGTCCGCGTGGGGCGGCCGGGGCTCCCGGCCGCCCCACGGACCGAACCGCGCGTTGCACTGACTGCAATTTTTGCATTGTCCGCTGAATATGCAACCTCTGCATGCATTGCAGATAGTGCCAAGATTGCATAGAGTGCAGTGGTGATGAGTGCATCCGACCAACGCAGAGAACGCCAGAAGGCGGCCAAGAGACACGCGATCACGCTCACGGCCGTCCGCCTGGTCCTCGACAAGGGCCTCGACGCGATGACCGTCGAGGCCATCAGCGAGGCCGCCGACATCAGTCCCCGGACCTTCTTCAACTACTTCTCCAGCAAGGACGAAGCGCTCCAGATGCGACCGTCCTGGTCGGCGGAGTCCCTGACCGCGCTGTTCCAGGACCGCCCCGCCGACGAGCCGGTCTTCCGCTCGATGCGCGTGGTCGCCCGGGAGATCGCGGACTCCTTCGTCCCGGCGCGCGAGGAGTCCGAACTCTGGCGCGAACTGTGGCGCCGGCACCCCGAACTCCTGGCCAAGCGCGGCTCGGGGGGCGAGGAGGAGATCTTCCGGAGCCTCATCCTGGCGGTCGCCGAGCGGACGGGCGCCGACGCGATGAAGGACAGCTACCCGAGCGTCGTCGTCACCTCGGCGTTCTCGGTGATCCAGTGGGCGGTGCGCTTCTCCTGGATCAACGAGGACGGCCGGACCACGGCCGACCTCATCGACGAGGCCTTCGACCTGCTCGAGCGGGGCCTCTGAGCAGGCCGCACCCGCCCCGCCCGCCAGACGCGCCGAAGCTGCTCAACCCCGCTGAACCCGCGCCCCACCGCCGTACCGCTCCCCACCACCCGTCGGCACCACCCCAGACCACCCGTCCACCGTGACAGCCGCACCAAGGAGCCACCCGTGCCACCAACAGCTGGCGACGCCGCCCGGAGCCCACTGAGCCGCCGCCAACTGGCCGTCGTCATGTCGGCCCTGTTACTGTCCATGTCCCTCGGAGCGCTGGACCAGACCGTGGTCGCCACCGCGCTGCCCGCGATCGTCGGGGATCTGCACGGCCTCAAGTACACCTCGTGGCTGTTCACCGCCTACATCCTCGCCTCGGGCATCTCGACGCCGATGTACGGGAAGCTCGCCGACCTCTACGGGCGGCGCAAGCTCTACCTGTTCGCCCTGGTCGCGTTCCTCGCCGGCTCGGCCCTGGCGGGCGCCGCCCAGTCGATCTTCCAGCTCATCGCCTTCCGGGCGATCCAGGGCGTGGGCGCCGGCGGCCTCATGGTGCTGACCCTGACGATCATCGCCGACATCGTGCCCACCCGTGAACGCGGCAAGTACATGGGCCTGTACGGCGCCGTCCTCGGCCTCTCCTCGGTGGCCGGCCCGCTGATCGGCGGCTACTTCGTCGACCACACCACCTGGCGCTGGGTCTTCTACATCAACCTGCCGCTCGGCCTGGTCGCGCTCGCCGTGGCCGGCACCGCGCTCAAGCTGCCGGTGCGCAACCGCGGCGGGAAGATCGACTACGCCGGGTTCGTCATGCTGGCCGGCGCGCTCACCTGCCTGGTGCTGGCGACCTCCTGGGGCGGCACCAAGTACGCCTGGTCCTCCACCACCATCCTCGGCCTGTTCGCGGGCATGGCGGTGTTCGTCGCCGCCTTCATCCTGGCCGAGCGGCACGCCAGTGACCCGCTGATCCCGCTGCGGCTGTTCACGGTCCGCACGGTGGTGTTCGCCTGTCTGGCCAGCATGCTGGTGTTCACCTGCGTCAACGGCCTGGCCACCTTCATCCCGATGTTCCTCCAGCTGGTCACGGGCATCACCGCCACCAACACCGGGCTGCTCACCCTGCCGCTGATGGTCGGCCTGATGTTCTCCTCGGTCGTCGGCGGCAACCTGATCACCAAGACCGAGCGCTACAAGTGGTCCCCCATGGTGGGTGCCGTGATCGGCGCGCTCACCATGTTCCTGCTCTCCACGATGGACGAGCACACCGGCTGGTGGCTGCTCGCCGTCTACGTCACCATCCTCGGCGCCGGCCTCGGCCTGATGATGCAGCCGCTGGTGATCGCCGTCCAGGTCACCGTCGAACGCCGTGACCTCGGCGTCGGCACCGCGACGGCGGCGTTCTCCCAGCGCATCGGCGGGTCGATCGGCCTCGCCGCGCTCGGCGCCGTGTTCAGCCACCAGTACGAGAACGGCCTCGCCAAGCACCTGACAGCCGCCCAGGCCGCGGCGGTGCCCTCCGACGGATCGGTGTCGCCGACCGTGGTCGCGGCGCTGCCGCCGGCGGTCCGGGACGGTCTTCGGCTGGCCTTCAGCGACTCCCTGACCGAGGTGTTCTTCTGGCTCACCCCGGTGATGGTCGGGGTGCTGATCCTCTCCGCCTTCCTCAAGAACGTCCACCTCGACCAGAGCGTCCCGCTGGGCGAGTTCGCCCACCTGGACCTCGACGAGGACGACGACGCGGCTGACGACGCGGGCGCGGACGGAGCCGGATCCCCCGACGCCGGCGGCCCGGCCGACCCGGTCGACGTCCCGGCCCAACCGGGTGGACTGGAAGAAGGATTGACGCATCGTCAGAACTGACGGTGGGTCAATTCCGATGAACCGGCCGTGGTGCGGCCGCCGCCACCCGCGGGTGGTAGGCCGCCAGTCACCCCCGTACGGGCGACCGCACAGCGGCCGCGCCACGCGCCATCTCTCTTCAGTGACATCGCCGGATACCCCGAAGGTGGGTGTCCGGCGCACCATTGGAAGCATTCGCCTTGAGCGTTCCCGGACAAGGCTCCTAGGGTCCTGATCGCAGGCCGGCCACCAGAACGGGCCGGCCGCCCGCGTTCATGAGGATTCAGCCGACCGGCGAGGAGCTTCCCATGGATTTCAAGGTGCTGGGACCACTGGAGGTACACCACCTGGGGTGTGCGCGGACCCCCAGTCCCCCGAAGACCCGACAGTTGCTGGCCCTGCTGCTCCTGCGGGTCAACCAGGTGGTGAGCCTGGACTCCATCATCACCGAGCTCTGGGACGACCGCCCGCCGCGCAGCGCGGTCACCACCGCCCAGACCTACATCTACCAACTGCGCAAAGCCTTCGCCTCCGAAGTCGGCGAGGAGGCGGCCGGGCACATGATCTCCACCGTCCTGCCCGGCTACGTGCTGCGGATCGACGAACGGCAGCTCGACGCGCCCCGGTTCGACCGGCTCGTCGAGGACGCCCGCCTCCTCACCGAGGACGACGAACCACTCAGGGCCGCCGAACTCCTGGAGGACGCCCTGGCGATGTGGCGCGGACCGGCCCTGTCCAACGTCACCTGCGGCCCCGTGCTGGCGAGTTACGCCACCCACCTGGAGGAGCGGCGGATCAGCGCCCTGGAGGCCCGGGTCCGCACCGACATGGAACTCGGGCGCCACCGCGAACTCGTCGCCGAACTGCAGACCCTGGTCTCCGCCTACCCCTTCAACGAGTGGTTCCACACCCAGTTGATCCTGGCGCTGAACCGCTCCGGCCGGCGCGGCGACGCCCTGAACGCCTACCAGCGGGTGCGGCGCCTGCTCGGCGAGGAGCTGGGGCTCGACCCGTCGGCGGAACTCCAGCGCGTCCACCAGCAGGTGCTGCGGGTCGACGGGCCGCCGGTCCACCGGATGCCCGCCGTCTCCGGGGCAAGGAGATCCTGACATGGCGACCGTCACCCCGCCCGCACCCACCGCGCTGGACGTCGTTGCCGGCCACGACCTGACCGGACGCAACGCGGTCGTCACCGGCGGCGCCTCCGGCATCGGCCTGGAGACCGCCCGCGCACTCGCCCGGGCCGGCGCCCGCGTGGTCATCGGCGCCCGCTCCCTCCGGCCCGCCGAGGCCGTCGCCGCCGGCCTGCGGGCGAGCACCGGGAACCCGGCCGTCACCGTCGCGACGGTCGACCTCGGATCCCTCCGCTCCGTCCGGGAGTTCGCCGACGACCTGCTCCGACAGCGCGAACCCGTCCACCTGCTGGTCGCCAACGCCGGCGTCATGGGCCTGCCGCCCGGCCGCACCCACGACGGCTTCGAGACCCACCTCGGCGTCAACCACCTCGGCCACTTCGCGCTGACCGTCCGCCTGCTGCCCGCCCTGCGAGCGGCCGGACACGCCCGCGTGGTCGTGGTCGGCTCCAGCGCACACCACCTGGGCGGGCTGGACCTCGACGACCCGCACTTCGAGCACCGCCCGTACGACCCGTACCTCGCCTACGCCCAGTCCAAGACCGCCAACGCCCTCTTCGCCGTCGCCCTCACCGGCCGGCACCGGGCGGGCGGCGTGCTCGCCAACACCGTCAGCCCCGGCGCCGCCCTCACCGGCCTCCAGCGCCACCTCGACACCGGGACCAAGGTCGCGGTCGGCCTGATCCGCCCGGACGGCACACCCGACCCGCGCCTGCGCACCGCCGCCCAGGGCGCCGCCACCTCGGTGTGGGCGGCGGTCGCCCCGGAGCTGGCCGGGACCGGCGGGGCCTACCTGGAGGACTGCGCCGTCGCCCGCCCGTGGAACGGATCGACCCCGCCCCGGGGCTACCTCCCCGAAGCCCTCGACCCGGAGCGCGCCGAACGCCTCTGGGAGCTCTCCGCCGCCCTGGTCGGCACGGACTGACCGCAGCCCGCGGGCACCCCGCTCAACCGGCCGACCGCCGACCCTCACCCCGACCGGGCGGCCCGGGGAGCCCACCGAGCTCCCTGCTCAACCGCGCCTCCACCGCGCTCAGGGGCAGTTCCGGGCAGAGCCGCTCGGGATGCCCCGGCCCGGGCCCGCACAACCGCCGCGGCTCCGGCACCACCGCCGGGGCCGCGGCGGCACGCGCCGCGGCCTCGTACATGTCCGCACCGCCGAGCAGCTTCAGCCCCGACCACACCCACCCCGTCAGCGCGCCCACAGCCCTCAGAACCCTCCACAGAGCGATCACGCCCGCCCTCCTGTCGGCCGACCCGTCCAGCGCGGGGCAGCCAGCGTGCCCGGCCCGCCTCAAGCCCTCCTGGAGGCGGCGGAGCCGGCCCCGGGAGGCGGCGGGCCCGGCCGCCGCCGATACTGGGCCCGGGCCGCGACCCCCGGGAGGAACCATGGACTACGGGATCGGCGTACGGCTCGACCGGCCGTTCGCACAGGCGGTGGAGGCGGTCACCGCCGCCCTCAAGGAGCAGGGCTTCGGCGTCCTCACCACCATCGACGTCCGGGCGACGCTGCACGAGAAGATCGGCGCCGAGATCGAGGACTACCTGATCCTCGGCGCCTGCAACCCCGCCCTCGCCCACCGCGCACTCGACGCCGACCGCCGCATCGGGCTGCTGCTGCCCTGCAACGTGGTCGTCCGCGCCGACGGCGACACCACCCTGGTGGAGGCCGTCGACCCGCAGACGCTGGTCGCGCTGGCCGGCCCGGACGGCGGACTGGGCGAGGTCGCGGACGAGGCGGCCCGACGGCTCGGCGCCGCCCTCGACTCCCTGCGCGGCGCAGCGAGCAGGCCGTGACCGGCCCCGTCGTCGTCGGCTTCGACGGCTCGCCCGAGAGCCTCGCCGCCACCGCCTGGGCCGCCCGCGAGGCGCAGCGCCGCGACTGCCCCCTGCACCTCCTGCACGCCTGGCCCCGGCCGAAGCGGGACGCCTCCGAGCGGCACCACCCGGTCGAGCGCCTGGCCGCCCGCGAAGCCGAACTGCTCACCACCGTCGACGTCCCGGTGTCCTCCTCGCAGGTGCCCGACCCCCCGGCCGACGCGCTGGAGGCCGCCGCGCGGACGGCCTCCCTGCTCGTCCTCGGCTCCCGCGGCCTGGGCGCCCTGCACGGCTTCCTGGTCGGCTCGGTGAGCCAGGAGGTGCTGCGCCGGGCCGCCTGCCCGGTGGTGCTGGTCCGAACGGGTGCGGACGAGCCGGCCGGCCCCGTCCTGGTGGGCCTCGACCTCGACCACCCGACGGACGAGGTGCTCGCCTTCGCCTTCGACGCCGCCGCCCGGCGCTCGGCCCCGCTGCGCGTCGTCCACGTCTGGTCCCCGCCGTCCGGCACCGAGTACATGGCCTTCGACGCCATCGGCGGGGTGCAGAACGAGCTCTCCGCCGCCGAACAGGCCCGCTTCACCGACCTGCTGGAGCCCTGGCGGGAGCGCCGGCCCGAGGTGGACGTGACGGCCGACCTCATCCGCGGCAGCGCCACCGTCGCCGTCGTGGACGCCGCCGCCACCGCCCGCCTGCTCGTCGTCGGCCGCCGCCTCCGGCGCCCCCTGCTCGGCACCCACCTCGGATCGGTCGCCCACGCGGCCGTCCACCACGTCCACTGCCCGGTCGCCCTCGTCCCGCACGCCTGACCGGGCCGCCCTCCGGCACCCCGCGGCCCGGCGGCAGCGGGAACGGTCCCCGGCCTCACCCGGACAGCCTGGCCGGGATGCCCCCGACCGCCGGAGTGCGCAGGCTGCTGGCACGGACCGGGCCGCGGGTAGCGACCGCCCGGGACACGGCTCAGGGAGGACGACATCGACGGGACGCGGCAGACCGGCTCCGACGGGGACGTGACCGCGCGGGTGCTCGCGCGCTGCGCGCTGCTGGCCGCGGTCGGCGCCGTGGTCGTGCTGCTGGTCGTCCTGGGCGACGGCGGCCTGGCCGTGGTGCTGATCGGGCTCCTGGGGTTGGTGCTCTGGGCGGCCGGCGTCTGGTGGTTCCTGGCCCACCGCGGCGCCGTGCGGCTCGTCGGAGCGCTGCTCGCCGTCGCCGCGCCGATCGGGATCGTCGTGCTGTTCGCGTACCACGACCTGTGGCCGACAGCGCTGCTGCTGGTCCTCTGCGGGGGCGCGGCACTCGCCCTCGGCCGGGTGGCGCTGCGCCGCGCGCGCCCGAGCGGGGCGCAGCCGGGAACCGCCGCGGCCCGGCCGCAACGGGCGGTGCTCATCATGAACCCGAAGTCCGGCGGCGGGAAGGTCGGCCGCTTCGGGCTGGTCGAACGGGCCGAACGGCTCGGCGCCCGGGTGGTCCTGCTCGACCCCGCCGTCCACTCCGACGTCACCGCGCTCGCCCGCGAGGCCGCCGCCGGGGGCGCCGACCTGCTCGGCGTCGCGGGCGGCGACGGCACCCAGGCCCTGGTCGCGGCCGTCGCCGCCGAGCACGGACTGCCGTTCCTGGTGATCTCCGCCGGCACCCGCAACCACTTCGCCATGGACCTCGGCCTCGACCGCACCGACCCGGCCCGCTGCCTCGACGCGCTGACCGACGGCGAGGAACTGCGGATCGACCTCGGCGACGTCGCCGGCCGCCCCTTCGTCAACACCGTCTCCTTCGGGGTCTACGCCGACGTCGTGCAGCGCCCCGAGTACCGCGACGCCAAGGCGGGCACCGCCCTGAACCTCCTGCCGGACCTGCTGGTCGGCGAGGGCGTCCGCCGGGTCGACGCCCTCGTCGACGGCGGCGCGGCCCCGGCGCTTTCGGCCCAGCAGGCGCTGCTGGTCAGCAACAACCCGTACGGCTCCCCCGACGACCTCGAGAGCGGCGGCCGCCGCTCCCGGCTCGACAGCGGCCTGCTCGGCGTCACCGCCATCCGGGTCGAGGGCGCGGCACAGGCCGCCGAACTGGCCGTACGGGGCTCGCAGTCCACCGGGCTGACCGTGCTGACCGCGCACCGGGTCGAGGTGACCTCCGCGGAGGCCGAGATCCCGGTGGCCGTCGACGGCGAGGCGCTGCGGATGCCCACGCCGGTGGTGTGCACGCTGCGCCCCGGAGCACTGCGGGTCGTGGTGCCGCGCGACCGCCCCGGCAGCGTCCCCGTCAAGCCGCGGGTGGACTGGCGCCGGCTCGCCACCCTCGCGTTCGGTCGCGGCCCGCGGGACACCCACCGCGAATCCGGGCCCGGCCCCGGACCGGACTCCGAGGAGCG
The DNA here is from genome assembly GCF_042735125.1 of Kitasatospora sp. NPDC059599. Lineage (NCBI taxonomy): Bacteria > Bacillati > Actinomycetota > Actinomycetes > Kitasatosporales > Streptomycetaceae > Kitasatospora > Kitasatospora sp. NPDC059599. Next base: position 22,722 of record NZ_JBHWCL010000001.1, read on the forward strand.
TGGCCGTGCCTGAGCGCAACTCCGCCCCGGCGGGCGTGCTCGCCGACCTCCGGGCCGTCGACGGGGCCCTGTACGCGGCCGTCGCCGCCACCCCCACACCGGCCCTGGACACGGCACTGCGGCGGCTGTCCCGCACGGCCGACCACTCGAAGATCTCGCTGGCCGTCGCCGGGGGACTCGCCCTCCTGCCCGGCCGGCCCCGGCAGGCGGCCGCGGTCGGGATCGTCGCCGTCGCGCTCGCCTCGACGGCGGCCAACCTGCTCGGCAAACGGATGGTCCGCCGGCGGCGGCCCGACCGGGAACGGGCCCGGGTGATCGTGGCCCGGCAGGTGCCGATGCCCGAGTCGGCCTCCTTCCCGTCCGGGCACACGGCGTCGGCGACGGCCTTCGCCACCGCCGTCGGCGTGGTGCTGCCCCCGGCGGCGGTGCCGCTCGGCGCGCTGGCGGTCGCCGTCGGCTACTCGCGCGTGCACACCGGCGTCCACTACCCCGGTGACGTCGCGGCGGGCGCGGTCCTCGGGTTCGCGGCCGCGGCGGCCGCCCTGACCGTCCTCCGCCTACCGCCGCTGCCCGCCTGGCCGTGAGCGGTCCCGCCGGTCCCTCGGACGGGCCCCTCGGGGCGGCCCTCGGACGGGCCGCCGGCCGGCCCCGGACCCCCTGCTGACCGGTGCCCCCGACCGGTCGGGCGACGGCCGGGCCAGGTCAGCCGCCCAGCGGTGCGGGCAGCGGCCGGGCGTGCAGGATGTCCAGCCGGGAGACCGCCCTGGTCACCACGACATAGAGCCGGTGCAGGCCGCGCGGCTCGGCCTCGACGATCGCGGCCGGCTCCACGACCACCACGTGGTCGTACTCCAGCCCCTTGACCAGGGACGCGGGCAGCACCGTCACCCTGGCCGTGGTGCCCACCTGCTCGGCCGAGGCCGTCGCGATCCCGGCCGCCCCGAGGACCTCGACGGCCGCCGTCACCGCGCCGTCCGCGGCGATCACCGCGATCGAGCCCTCGCGCTCCAGGGCGGCCCGCACCGCCGCCACCACCGCACCCCCCAGGCGCGCCGCGCCGCCCGGACCGGCCGCGTCCTCCGGGTCGGCCGCGCCGTCCGGGCCCGCCGCGCCGACCCCGCGCACCGTCAGCTCACCGTCCCGCCGGAGCGAGACGGCCTGCGGCACGTCCACGTCCAGGGCGCCCAGCACCCGGTTCGCCAGTGCCATCACCGCGGCCGGGACCCGGAAGCCGGTGGTCAGCGGCACCACGGCGGCCTCCGGCTTGCCCAGGTGGGCCAGCTGCTCCGGCCAGCTGCGCGGGGCCCACGGGGCGGTCGCCTGGGCGAGGTCGCCGAGGACGGTGAGGGAGCCGAAGGCACTGCGGCGGGCGATCGCCCGGCACTGCATCGGTGAGAGGTCCTGGGCCTCGTCCACGACGACGTGCCCGAAACCGGCCGGGCGCTCGATCAGACCGGCCACCTCGTCCAGCAGCATCAGGTCGTGCTCGGACCACTTCGCGCTCCGCTCCGACCGCGGCGGCCGGCGCCAGAGGATCGCCGCCTGCTCCTCCGGGCCGAGCACGCCGTCGGCAGCCTCGGCGAGCACCGCGGGGTCGCCGAGCAGCGCGGCCACCACGGCCTCCGGCCGCAGTTTGGGCCAGGCCTCCTCCAGGAACGCCGCGACCGGCTTGCAACGGCCGACCTTCCGCTGCCACGCGCCGGGCATCACGCCCGCCCGCCGCTCGGCCTGGTCCTGCAGCGCGGCCACCACACGGGTGCGGACGCTCTCCCGGCCGATCGCGTACGGCGGTTCCTGTTCGCGCAGTTCGGCGACCATCCGGTCGAGCCGCTCCGGCGTCACCCGCCACCGGTAGGAGCCGTCCGGGACGACCAGCGGCTCGGCGCCTGCCGTCCGGATCCGCCCGTACAGCGCCCGGCGCAGCACCGTCGCCATCCGCGCGTCCTGCTTGACCGCGGCGGCCCGCTCGTCGTCCACGGCGGTGACCGGCACGGTGGCGACCAGGTCCTCGACGGTGCGCTGGACGACGTCGACCTCGCCGAGCGCGGGCAGGACCTCGGCGATGTACCGCAGGAAGGTCCGGTTGGGGCCGATCACCAGCAGGCCGCCGCGCCGGATCCGCTGCGGGAAGCCGTAGAGCAGGTACGCGGCGCGGTGCAGGCCGACGGCGGTCTTGCCGCTGCCGGGAGCGCCCTGCACGCAGACGGACTCGCTCGGCTCGCCGCGCACCAGCTCGTCCTGTTCGGGCTGGATGGTCGCGACGATGTCCCGCATCGGGCCGGTGCGGGGCCGCTCGATCTCGGCGGCGAGGATGCCGCCCGCCGTCCCGTCGCCCGTCGTCCCGCTGCACGCCCGCCCGCTGCCCGCCGGCCCGCCCGGGGCCGGCCCGTCGAGGTGCTCGTCCTCCAGGCCGGTGAGTTCCTCCGGTCGGCCGAGGCTCCACGGCGCCCAGCCGAACCGGCGGCGCCGCGCGAGCCCGAGCGGGGTGCGGGCACTCGCCTGGTAGAACGCCCGGGAGACCGGGGCCCGCCAGTCGACCACCAGGGGCGGCACGGTCGGGTCCTCGGAGATCCGCTGACGGCCCACGTAGTAGCGCTGCCGCCGGTGGTCCCCGGCCTCCGGGGTGTCGGCGAAATCGAGGCGGCCGAAGAACGACGGGCTCTCCGGCAGCTCCTTCATCCGCCTGGCGCGCGTGCGCAGGTACCGGCCGAGCGCTTCCGCGCCGGCGCCGTCACCGGAGACGTCCTCCCCGGCGACGACCTGGTGGCCCGCGTCCTCGACCTGCCGGGCCATCGCCGCCCGGCAGGCCTCGACGTAGGCCCGCTCCCGCTTCAGTTCTCCGTCGAGGCCCCGGGTCTCCGGTGCCACCCGCTGGACTTCCGAGGTCATCGTTCGCGTCCCTTCCCTCGCCACGGGCTCGCTTGCCCGGTTGCCGGCTCGCTCGGGATCCAGCATAACTGAACTCAGTAAAGATACTGACTTGGTTATGCATTTGGGGTGACGAGGGGCGCGCCCGCCACACTCGGATCAGGACACCAGGGGTCCCTCCGCCAGCTCGGTCAGCGTCACGGTGCAGAGGCCACCGCGCTCCGTCCGCACGTCCGTGACCTCCAGCTGCGTGCCGGGCAGCAGGATGAACTCCTCCTCCCCGGTGAACGCCGAAAACCTCTGGATGCCCGCGGCCCTGGCGGGGCGCACCTCGAAGAGCGTCCGCTTGCCGCGGCTGCCGAGGAAGGCCTTCGCCACGCCCAGTTCGGACGTGCAGGAGGACACGCCCCACCACGTCACCGTCCGGCCGAGCGGATACTGCCGGCGCAGGTCCAGCGAGACCCCGCGCCAGAGCGGCTCGGTGCGGACGGGCAGCCGCGACACCGCCGCGAACAGCAGCCGCAGGTACGGCAGGTAGGGCACCAGCCGACCGCGGTCGGGCGAGCGCAGGACGGCGTTGATCTCCCGGTAGAACGCGGACTCGCAGGTGTACAGGTACAGCGCGGCGATCTCGTCGGCGGACAGGCCGGCGGCCGCCTCGTCCGCCCGCCGCTTGCCGAAGTCGTGCGACCGCTCGACGTGCCGGTCCAGGCCGCGCAGCACCTCGGCCACCGGTGCCGCCGCCTCCCGGAAGCCCATCAGCGGGGTGTCGAACACACCGGTGATGGCGGGCAGGACGAGGCCCTCGTCCTTGACGCTCGCGAGGCGGTCCAGATAGAGCTGGTGCAGCTCCATGGTGGAGGCGATGAAGGCGCCCATCCGCTCGGCGACGGCGCCGTCCGCCCCGCCGGCGGCGGCCTGCGCGTTCCACCCGGTGCTGGGCAGCCAGTCCACCTCCTCGGCGCCGACCGCGGCGAGCGCCGCGTTCACCGTCGCGAAGTGCTCGCCGTCGCAGAAGATGTCGCCCTGGGCCGCCGGGTTGGCGTGGTCGATGTGCCGGACCTCGACCTCCGGGTACTTCTCCTGCAGCCGCAGCACGACGTTCTTCAGGCTGCGGGCGTGCGCCCCCCACCACGCGAAGACCACGTAGCGGTCCTCCTGCGCGGCCTGCTGCTTGGCCCGGAGGATCTCCTCGACGATCCGCTCGGCGACCGGCCGCCAGAACGCGGTGTGCTGGTCCGGCCCCATCGCGCCGTCGCTGCTGGCGGTCAGCGCCGCGTTCAGCAGCAGCACGCCCTGGGTGAGCATCGCCTGGAACCACTCCGGCGGCTGGACGGTCTCCTGCTCCTTCAGCAGCGCCCGCACGTCGGCGATCGGCGTCTTCTTGGGGATGCCGTACTTCCACATCGCCGCCGCCTTGATGATGCAGCGGATGCTGACCACCCGGCCGAACTTGCTGTCCTTCCAGTCGTGGAAGGTGTTGTCGAACATCGCGATGCCGGTGGCGCTCTCCGGCCGCGGGTACGGGTTCTGGCCGAAGACCACGACCTTCCACTTGTGCGGCGCGTGCGGCTTGAGCGCCTGGAAGGTCAGCTCGCGGACCGGGACGACGTCCGGGCCGCGGCCGGGGCCGATGAACGAGGCCGCGTCGGGCCGCGCCTGGATGACAGGCTTCAGCAGCGGGAGCCACGGCTCGCCGCCGCCCGCGAACAGCTCGGCGAGGGCGAGCGGGTCGTTCGGGTCGGGCTGGGTGGCGGAGGTGTCGACAGCGCTCATGGTGGTGCCCTAGGAGTGTGAGGCGGCCCGACTGGTCAGGACCGTGCGGTTGGCAGACGATGGACGGGCGGGGGGAGAATGACGGTCCGTCAGCTCCCCCCGCGGACACCACAGTCCTACCAGCGGGGACCGACAATCCGGCCCGCCCGGCCGGCGGCCCGACGGCCGGGCGCGGGAACGGACGGTTTGTCAGTGGCGGGCGCTAGCGTCATCGACGTCAGCAGGAACCGCACCCCACCGACAGGAGCCCCAGCATGACCACGAACCGCGCGCAGTCGCCGCTCAAGGTGGTGTTGACCGACCTCAACGCGACGGTGGTCGAGTCCTGGCGGGCCGCCTTCGCCGACACCCCGGGGGTCGAGGTCCGGCACGCGTCCCTGCTCACCACCGAGGCCGACGCCTGGGTCAGCCCCACCAACTCCCGCGGCCGGATGGACGGCGGGACGGACGCCGCGATCAAGCGCCACCTGGGCGCGGGCATCCAGCTGCGGGTGCAGAAGGCGATCCGCGAGCGGCACGCCGGCTCGCTCCCGGTCGGCAGCGCGGTCTGCGTCCCCTCCGGGGCCGTCAACCCGCGGTTCCTGATATCGGCCCCGACGATGCGGACCTCCTCGCAGAACGTGAGCGAGACGCTGAACGTCGCACTGGCCTGCGCCGCCGCCTTCCAGGCGGTCCACCACCAGAACCGGCTGGAGCCGGGCTCCATCCGGTCGGTCGCCCTGGTCGGCATGGGCGCCCAGACCGGCCGGGTGCCGGCCCGGGTCTGCGCCAACCTGATGTGGACGGGCTACACCCTGTTCAACGACCACCACTTCGAGGACGACGACGACCTGCGCGCCACCATCCTGGCCCAGCTGGACGACATCGAGCGGGCGCCGGCCACCGAGCGGGTTCGCATCTCGCCGCCCGCACGGCGCGGCACCTCCCCCCGGAGGGCCTGACGACGACCCCGGAGCACACCCCGGCCCCACGCCCCGGACCGCATCCTGGCCCCACAGCCCTGACCAGCCACCTCAGCCGTCCACCTCAGCCGTCCACTTCGGGGTCCGCGCATCCGACTCGGCCACGGAAGCGGCGAGTTCAAGGAATCCCACGAGCGCTTCGGCACCCAGCACCACGAACGCCCGCCCCGGCTCGGCCGGGTTGCGCACGCCCTCCGGGCAGCCGCGCGCACAACCGCACGGCTCGTCCACCGCCCCGCCCGCTGTCCGCCGCCTTCGACTTCACCGGGGCGCCGCCGTACGCGAGCAGGTCATGGCCTCGCTCGGCGAGCACGGCCGCCCGGCGCTGGTCGACCTCACCGACAAGCCGCCGACCGCCACCAACGGCACCCCGGACAGCTACCTGCGCCGGCAGAGCCGCGGCCACGACGGCTCCGACGGACCCGATGTGGTGGACCTGCTCGGCCTCGTCCGCGGCGGCCGGCTGGACTTCTCCCGCTCGGTCAGCGGCGCGCTCCCGCCGGCCGGGGCGGCCCGCACGGCCGAGGCGCCGGAGCGCAAGGAGAGCAGCCCGATCCGGCTCGCGCCGAAGCCCTGACAAACCTCACCAAGCCCACCCGGGCGGGTGTTGAATGGACCTTTCTGAAAATTTGCAGCCATCGGCTGGCAGACCGGAAGGAAGGCCTCCCATGCACCCGCCCCGCGACATCGCCTGGCACGAGGGCAGCTGGCTCAACCAGCCCGAGCGCGCCCGGACCGACGGCACCGACCTCCTGGTCACCGCCCGCGGCCGCAGCGACTTCTGGCGCACCACCAGCTACGGCTTCGTCCGGGACGACGGGCACGCGCTGCTCACCGGATTCCCGCCGGGCAGCGCGACCGAGGTCTCCTTCGTCGCCGACTTCGCCGCCCTCTACGACCAGGCGGGCCTGCTGGTCCGGGTCGACCCGCAGACCTGGATCAAGGCCGGGGTCGAGATGAGCGACGGCCTCCCGCACCTGGGCGCGGTCGTCACCCGCGGCGTCTCCGACTGGTCGCTGGCCCCCGTACCCGAGTGGCACGGGAGAGAGGTCACCGTCAGAGCCAGCCGCAGCGGGGACGCCGTGACGGTCCGCGCCCGCTGCGACGACGGCCCCTGGCGCCTGGTCCGGCTGGCGCCGCTGCCGCCCGCGGTGGCCGCGGCGGCCGGACCGTTCTGCGCCTCCCCCGAGCGGGACGGCCTCCAGGTCCGCTTCACCCGGTTCGCCCAGGGACCGGCGGACCTGACGCTGCACCCGGCGGGCTGACCGCCGATCGGTTCCCCGACCAGCCCCTCCTCCCACCGGAGCCGCCCCCATGACCACCTTGCACCTCGGCGTCGACGCGGGTGGCAGCCACACCCGCGCCGTCCTCCTCGACCCCGCCGGCGCCCTGCTCGGCCGGGGCGGGGGCGGCGGGGCCAATCCGGCCGGGCAGGACCCGGCCGACACCCTCGGGCACCTGGCCGCCGCGGTGTCGGCCGCGCTCGGGCCCCGCGACCCGGCCCGGGTCGCGGCCTGTCTGATCGGCCTCGCCGGGTACCGCGCGCTGCCCGACCCGGACGGCTTCGCCCGCCGGGCCCGCGCCGCGCTCGGCCTCCACTGCCCGGTCCGGCTCGTCCCGGACACCGTCCCCGCCCTGGCCGCCGGCGGTGTCGCCGACGGCCGGGGCACCGTCCTGATCGCCGGGACCGGCACCATCTGCGTCCGCCTCGACGGCACCCGCACGCTCGCGCGCGGCGGCGGGCTCGGCTGGCTGCTCGGCGACGAGGGCGGCGGGTTCTGGCTCGGCCGGGAGGCGGTGCGGGTCGCCCACGCCGACCCGGACGGCCCGCTCGGCACCGCCGTCCGCGCCCACTGCGGCGCCGACACCCCCGACCGGCTGCTGCGGTGGGCCTACGGCGGCCCGCCGCGCCGCCTCGCCGACCTCGCTCCGCTGGTCACCGGGCTGGCCGGCGACGGGGACGCCACCGCCCTCGTCATCGCCCGCACCGCCGCCGACCACCTGGCCGCACTGGCCCGCGCCACCGCCGTGCCCGCCGAACCGCTCGTCCTCGCGGGCTCGGTGGCCACCTCCCCCGGCCCGGTCCGGGAGCACCTCCTGCACCGTCTCGCCGACCTCGCCCCCCGCCTGCCGGCCACGGACGCGGCCACCGCGGCCGCCCTGCTCGCCGGACGCCCCGCCCGCCGAACCCCCTGACCGCCCGCCTGCCTGCCCACCTGCCTGCCCACCTGCCCACCTACCCACCTGCCCGCCTGCCTGACCGCCCGCCGCTACTCCAGCAGACCCCCCATGTGACCGTCGTCGGCCAGGATCGGCCAGAAGTGGGTGCCGGACGCGAAGGCCTCCGGATCCAGTGCCCGCAGCGCCTCCTGCGCCGCACTGTCCAGCAGCCGGCACGGATCGAAGGCCTCCCAGGGCACCGGAGCGGATCGGCGCAGCGCGTCGCGCCGGTCCGCGCGCAGGCGCTCGTACGCCCAGAGCACGTGGAGCAGCGCCGAGACGTCGCGGTGCAGGTAGGCGGCGGGCTCGCCGTCGTCGAACCACGGCGGGAGCTCCAGGCGGCCGGTGGCGCCGTCCAGCGCGACGGTGAAGTCGTACGTCCAGTCCGCCAGGGCGAGGAACCCGGCCTGGTAGTAACGGCTGTCCTCCTCCTCGTCCTCGGGCTCGAAGGCGTCCGGGAGGGTCTGCGCCATCGTCAGCAGCGGCCCCTCCGGGTCGATCCGGAACGTCCCCCGGTCGGAGAGCGGCAGGCCGAGCCCGGTGAGCAGCCGGCGGGTCGGGGCGTGGCCGAGCACCGCCGGCAGTTCGTCCTCCCGGAAGCGCCGGACGGTACCGCCGGTGAGCGCCGCGAGTTCCTCCACCAGGGACGCGTCGAGGGCGTACCGCAGGTCGTCCGGCCCGCCGGGCAGCGCTCCCCAGGCGAGCGCCCGGATCCGCACCGCCGTCTCCCAGTGCGCCGGCCGGTCGTCCGTGCGCCGGAACAGCTCCGGATCGACGGCCCGCATCCGGTCCAGGGAGACCCTGGTGACCTCGGCGACCGTCCCCGGTCCGCGCGGCTCGAACTCCTCGCCCTCCTCGGGCTCGTACGGCTCGGCGGCGCCGGCCGTGACGGCCTCCACCTCGATCATCAGGGCGACCAGGGTGTCCAGGCTGCCGGCGAGCAGGTCCCGGCGCAGGCCTCCTGAGTCGTCCCCGCAGGCCAGGTACACCTCACCGGAGGCCCCGTCGAGCAGCACGTCGGCGAGGGCGTGCCCGGACGAGCCGCGGTAGTCCGCCTCGCCCAGCACGACCAGGCCCCCGGCGTCCTCGTCCCGGAGCCCGTCGTACCAGGTCGCGGCGGTCCGCAACGGCTCGTACCAGGACGCCTCCAGGTTCAGGTGCGCGAAGGCGCGGGGCAGGCCACCGGCGGCCAGCCGCTCGCGGCTCGGTCCGTGGGTGAGCCCGGCGGGCAGCTCCCTGGGCCCGAAGCCCTCCGGCGCCCTGACGTGCTCACCCGCTTCCGGCGCCCTGACGTGCTCACCCGCTTCCGCCGCCCCGCCCTCGTCACCCGCCCCGGCCACGGCCTCCACCGCCCCGCCCCGCTCCCGACCCGTGTCCATGCCTGCGCGCCCCCGTTCACTTCCTGTCCTGCCGACCGGCGAACGATCCCGTTCCCGGACCCGCCCGACCCTAGCCGACACCGCCGACGACCGGCCCGAACGCCCGCACCACCCCCACCGCCGCCCCGTCAACTCCCCAGCGCACCGATGAAAATGGCATGCACGCCACTAGCCAACCGGCCAGTAGCGCCCCTACCGTCGACTCCCCGTGGCTTCGACGGAGGAGTCCGCCTTGCGCCTACGCCCCCACCCCCTCCGACACCCCCTCCGATCCGGGGCGGCCGCCGCCCTCGCGTCGGCCCTGCTCGTCACCGCCGCCCTCACCACCACCCCCACCGCGGCCGCCGCCCCCACCGCGCCGAGCGCCACCGCCGGCGACTACTGCGGCGGCCACTGCGCCGACATCCTGCCGCCCGGCGAGAACGGCAACGCCACCCTCGCCGACATCCTGCTCAACCGGATGTTCGGCACCCGCCCCGCCCACACCGACGACCAGCTCGGCCCCTACGCCGGGCTCGCCGCCGGCTACCCCGGCCTCACCGAGGCCAAGCTGCGCGACTTCTTCAACGACGCCTCCTTCGGCGTCCCCGCCGACCAGGTCGCCGTCACCACCAGCCCCCGCTCCGACGTCACCATCGTGCGCGACAAGGCCACCGGCGTCCCGCACATCACCGGCACCACCCGCTACGGCACCGAGTTCGGCGCGGGCTACGCCGCCGCCCAGGACCGGCTCTGGGTGATGGACCTCTTCCGCCACGTCGGCCGCGGCCAGCTGTCCGGCTTCGCGGGCGGCGCCGCCGCCAACCGGCAGCTGGAGCAGAGCTTCTGGCAGGCCGCGCCGTACACCGAGGCGGAGCTGCAGCAGCAGATCGACGCCATCGCCGCCCGCGGCGGCCGGGCCACCCAGGCCCTCTCCGACGCCTCCGCCTACCTCGACGGCATCAACCGGTACGCCAAGGAGTCCTACGACGCCCGGACGTTCCCCGGCGAGTACGACCTGACCGGGCACATCGACCCGATCACCAACGCCGGGTCGATCGAGCCGTTCAAGCTGACCGACCTGGTCGCGCTCGCCTCCGTGGTCGGCGCCCTGTTCGGCTCCGGCGGCGGCAACGAACTGGCCTCCGCCCAGGTCAAGTCGAGCGCCGAGGCCCGCTACGGCAAGGACGCCGGCGACGCGCTGTGGAAGTCGCTGCGCGAGGCCGACGACCCCGAGGCCGTCCGGACCCTGCACGACGGGCAGAGCTTCCCGTACGCCACGGTGCCCGACCAGCCGCAGGGGGAGGCCCTGCCCGACCCCGGCTCGGTGGTGCCCGAGCGGATGGTCTACGACGCCACCGGCTCGGCGAACACGGCCACCACCGAGGCGGACGGCGTGCTCCCCGGCAACCTGCTCACCGCCAAGCACGGCATGTCCAACGCCCTGCTGGTGTCCGGCGCGCACACCGACGACGGCCACCCGGTGGCCGTGTTCGGCCCGCAGACCGGCTACTTCGCCCCGCAGCTGCTGATGCTGGAGGAGATCCAGGGCCCCGGGATCAGCGCGCGCGGCGCCGCCTTCGCCGGCCTGAGCTTCTACGTGCAGCTCGGCCGCGGCCAGGACTACGCCTGGAGCGCCACCTCCGCCGGACAGGACATCACCGACAGCTACGCCGTCCCGCTCTGCACCACGGACGGATCGCCGGTCACCACCGCCGCCGACTCCTACCTGTGGCACGGCCAGTGCCTGCCCTTCGACCGCCTGGAACGCAAGGACGCGTGGAACCCCACCACCGCCGACTCCACCGCGGCCGGCTCCTACACCCTGGTGATGTACCGGTCCAGGTACGGCCTGGTCACCGCCCGCGGCACGGTCGGCGGCGCACCCGTCGCCTTCACCGCGCTGCGCTCCACGTACCGCCACGAGGCCGACTCCATCATCGGCTTCCAGGAGCTCAACGACCCCGGCGCGGTCCACGACGCGGCGAGCTTCCAACGGGCCGCGCAGGACATCGACTACACCTTCAACTGGTTCTACGCCGACTCCCGCGACATCGCGTACTACAACTCCGGCAGCAACCCGGTGCGCGCCCCGGGGGTCGACGCCGGACTGCCCGTACTGGCCCTGCCCGCCTACGAGTGGGCGGACTTCGACCCCGCCACCAACACCGCCCGGTACACCCCGGCGGCCGAACACCCGCAGTCCGTCGACCAGGACTACTACGTCTCCTGGAACAACAAGCAGGCGAACGGCTACACCGCGGCCGGCTTCGGCAACGGCTCGGTGCACCGCGCGAACCTGCTCGACGACCGGGTGAAGGCACTGCTGCAGGGCGGCGGCAAGGTCAGCCGGGTCTCGCTCACCCAGGCCATGGAGGGCGCCGCCCTGGCCGACCTCCGGGCCGAGGACGTCCTGCCCGACCTGATCCGGGTGCTGCGCAGCGCGCCGGTCACGGACCCGGCCGCCCTCACCGCCCTGCAGCAGCTGGAGGCCTGGCTCGCCGACGGCGCCCAGCGGAAGGAGACCTCGCCCGGCAGCCACGCCTACGCGGACGCGACCGCGATCCGGGTGATGGACGCCTGGTGGCCGCTGGCCGCCGAGGGCGTGATGCGGCCGGGCCTCGGCGACGGGCTGTTCGGCGCCCTGACCGGCGCCCTGCAGATCAACGAGTCGCCCTCCGGCGGGCAGACCGGCCCCGGCGGCGGGCCGGTGAGCGCCAACGAGGGCATCCCGCACAAGGGTTCGTCCTTCCAGTACGGCTGGTGGAGCTACCTGGACAAGGACCTGCGGTCCGTCCTCGGCGACCAGGTCAGGGGCCCGCTGGCCCGCCCGTTCTGCGGCGGGGGCGACCTCACCGCCTGCCGGGGCGTCCTGCTGGACACCCTCAAGCGCGCGGCCGCGCAGACCGCCGCCCAGGTCTACCCGGGCGACGCCGACTGCCCGGCCGGCGACCAGTGGTGCGCCGACACGATCATCCAGCGCCCGCTGGGCGGCGTGACGGACATCAAGACCACCTGGCAGAACCGGCCGACCTACCAGCAGGTGGTGCAGTTCCCCGGCCACCGCTGAGTCATCACCGATCCGTCACCGGACCGGCGCTCGAACCACCCGGCGGCCCCCGTCGCACTGTCGGCGGGGGCTGCCATCATGGCCCGCATGAACATGGAGACGCTGCTCCGCGACCTCGCGGACGAGCACATCGACGAATTCCTCGGCGAGCGCCCGGAGGAGTTCCACCGCGCCGGCGACCTGACCGTCACCTCGGCCCTGGTCTTCAGCAGCCACGACGCGTCGGAGTGGTCCGCCTGCGACGAGGTGCCCGCCGGCACCCACCCCGTGCACATAGGCGTGGTCCGCCGACCGGACACCGGAAGCGGGCGGGAGTCGGTCCGCGTCACCATGGCGCTGATCCCGTTCGCCGACCCCGAGGCGATCGCCGGGGCCGAGTTCGAGGACGTGGTCGAGGACCACCAGCCGCTCGGCCCCGACCTCGGCTTCCTCTGGGACGGCACCGCGATGGACGCCCTGCGCTTCGACGGCCCGCGCCCGGACGCCTTCCCGGACCTCGACGCCTTCGTGGCGCACGTGGAGGCCGAACTGGCCACCGCCGACCCGACCGGCCGGATGCCCGCCTGGGCGGACGTCACCGTGGACGCGCGCACCGGCGTCAACGTCCTGGCCTTCCCGGTCAGCGCCGAGTCGGCGGGCTGCTACGAGGGCCGCGACGCCGACGGCCGCCTGGTCGCCCTGCTGTTCACCGCCTCGTGACCCGCTCGTTCACCACCGGGTGACCACAGCCCGCCGGGTCAGGGCGTCTTCGCCGGCCCGGCGGGCTTCACTCCGGCGCTCACCTGCCGCTCGTCGTTCCGCAGGTGACCGGCCTGCTCGCGCAACCGCTTTCCGGCCCAGAGGTACACCTTGCGGGTGTCGGGCGTGTCGATCCGGTCCACGAGCCCCTCCGCCAACTCCCCTGCGGCATCGACCAACCCCGCGAGGGCGGCCAGCAGCGCGGCCTCCTCGGTCTCCGCGACGCGGTCCCGGTTCTCCCGGACCTTCGGGAGGGCGTTCTCCCGCAGTTGCCGCTGCGCCTCGCCGACCGCCTCGACCATCGCCCGCACGCCGCTGTCCATCGCTCCCCCGGTTCCGTCCGATCTCCGCCGACCCTGTGAGTGTGCCCAGGCGCACGGGAATCACAAACCCCACCCGGTAGCACCTGAAACGCCATTAGGCTGCTTACATGGCAACCGCAGACTCCCTCGCAACCGGCCAGCGCTCCCTCGGCGACCCCGGCCTCGACTACCCGCTCTGGCCCCCGCTCACCGCGGGCTGCCCGCGCACCGGCACCGAGGACGTCGCCTACCCCGTCGAGGTCGACTACGCCTACGACAAGGTCGACCCGACCGGCCTCTTCGCCCCCGCCCCGACGCGCGGCGGCCTGGAGCGCTGGGCACCGCTGCTGCCGCCGCTGCTCGCGCCGGGCCTGGGCGAGGGCGCCACGCCGCTGGTCGAGATCGAGCCCGGGGTGTACGTCAAGGACGAGTCGCGCAACCCCACCTGGAGCCACAAGGACCGGCTGAACCGGTGCACCACGAGCGCCGCCGTGGGCGTCGGCGCCCCCGGCATCGCGGTCGCCTCCTCCGGCAACCACGGCGCCTCGGCCGCCGCCTACGCCGCCCGCGCCGGGCTGCCCTGCGTCGTGTTCACCGGCCCCGACGTCCCGCCGAACGTCGACGCCTTCCTCAACGCCTACGGCGCGGTGGTGCTCCCGGTGCCGTGGGAGGCCCGCTGGCCGCTGCTGCGGCAGGTGGTCGACCGGCTCGGTCTGCACCCGGTCAGCAATCTGACCACCACCCACACCGGGCACGCGTTCGGCCCCGAGGGCTACAAGACCGTCGCGTACGAGATCTTCCAGGACGTCGGCGTGCCGAGCGCGGTGTTCGTCCCCACCGGGTACGGCGAACTGCTCTTCGGTGTCTGGAAGGGATTCGCCGAACTGCGCCGCCTGGGCCTGACCGACCGGGTGCCGCGCGTCCACTCCTGCGAGGTGGCGGCCTCCGGTCCGCTGGCCAGGGCGATCGAACAGGGCCTGCCCGCCGCCCACGTGACGGTCGGCCCGAGCGACGCCTACTCGATCGCCTCCCCGGTGAGCGGCTACCGCGGGGTGGTCGCGGTCCGGGAGAGCGGCGGCCGGGCGCTCACGGTGGACGACCACCGCCTGGCGGACGCCCAGCGCGAGCTGGCCCGCGCCGGCCTGTGGACCGAGCTGTCCGCGGCGGCCGGCCTGGCCGGGCTGCGCAGCCTCGGCGAGCCCGACCTGTCGGACGGCCCGGTGGTGTGCCTGTCGACCTCCACCGGCTTCAAGGACCTCGGGGTCGGCACCCGGCGGACCGAGCCGGTCACCCCGGAGTGGGACGCCGTCCTCCGCCGCTTGCGGGCCGCCGGCCTCTCGGACTAGCCGACGCCCCGGCCCCTCGGAACGGGCTGCCCACCGCGCACCCGAGCGGGTGCCCGGCACCCGGATGGGCGCCCGGCGGCCGGGCGGGTGACGGTCTGCCGCCCAGCCCACCCCGCCCCGCTACACCGTGGTCCGCCCCGCCGCGCTACACGGTGGTCCGGGCTCGGCGCACCAGCCACCAGGTCACGGCCAGGGACACCGCGAACAGCCCGAGGTTCAGCCCGTTCTCGATCAGGTGGAAGGTGCCCAGCCGACTCGCCGGCTGCAGGCTCTGCCGGATCCCGGTCAGCCCGTGCTGCTGCAGGCAGGAGGTGAAGGCGGCGGCCCGCCCGTCGGGGATGTTTCCGCACCACTGCCCCATCACCTCGTTGTACGGGTGGAGGGCCCCGGCGGCGTCGACGAACGGCGCCTTGCCGCCGTCCAGGACCAGGTCGTTGGCGACCGCGGCGAACGGGTCGGCGCCCTCGCCGCGCTCCGCGGCGAGCGAGATCGTCCGGGTCACCGGGTCCATCAGGTGCGGCCGCAGCTGCTCCATCAGCGTCGTGCGCCCGGCGAAGGCCCCGAGCACCACCACGAACGCGGGCAGCAGCCGGCGCAGCGCCGCCCCCGTCGCCACCCCGAACATCCCCCAGGCGAGGGCGAGCGTGAGCGGCATCCAGCCGCCGGCCTGGAAGAGCGTGCCCTCGAACAGGCTGCGCCGGGCGCCGAGGTGGACGAGCCCGGCGACGTGCAGGCACTCGGCGGAGAGCGCGGCGGCCAGCCCGCCGACGACGGTGCCGAGCACCGCGAGCTTGCCGAACAGCCAGCGCCGCGGGCTGACGTCCTGGGACCAGGCGAGCAGCAGGGTGCGCTGCTCGTACTCCCTGGCCAGCAGCGGCACCCCGATGAACATGCCGAGCATCGCGGGCAGGAAGACCACGAGGTTCAGTTGGTAGCCGGCGATGTCGGTGGCGTGGCCGATCCGGGCGAGCCGGTCCTCGGCGACGGCCCGGGAGCAGTCCGGCCCGTGGCAGAGGTCGAGCGCGCTCTGCAGGTCGGCCGCGTTGACGGCCATCCAGATCAGGATGGCGGCGGTGAGGAGGGCGCCGCCGATCAGCTGCCAGCGGTGCTGGCGCCAGGTGAGCCAGAGGACGCCGCGCCACAGGTTCCCCCCGGCGGCGGGCACGGACCGGGTGGCGGCGGGCGGCGGTGTGGCGGCGGGCGGCGGGGTGGTGGCCGGGGCGCTCACAGTCCGGTCTCCCCGAGCGAGGTCCTGAGGTAGCCGAGCACGATGTCCTCCAGCGTGACGGGGTGGCCGCTCCAGCCCTGGGCGTCCAGCGGGGTGGCCGCGCCGAGCAGGGTGCGCACCACGAAGGTGGACTGCCGGGCGGTGTGGTTCTCGTGGACGACCTGCCCCTCGACGGGCGGTCGGTCGCTGCGCGGCCCGGTCAGTCGCACGTGCTGGGCGAGGAGGTCCTCGACGTCGCCGTCCAGGATGTTGCGGCCGTGCGAGAGCAGCAGTAAGTGGTCGCCCACGCCGGCGAGTTCGGCCACGACGTGGGTGGACAGCAGGACCGTCATCCCGGTCTCGGCGACTTCGGCGAGCAGTTCGCCGGTGACGGCCTTGCGGGCGACCGGGTCGAGGTTGGACAGCGGTTCGTCCAGCAGGAGCAGCGACGGGCAGGCGCCGAGCGCGACCGCGAGCGCGACCTGCGCCTGCTGTCCGCCGGAGAGCTTGTCGCAGCGCCGGTCCAGCGGGACGGCGAACCGCGCCAGCCAGGCGAGTGCGCGGGCCTGGTCCCACACGAGGTTGGTGTGGCGACCGAAGTTCAGCATGTCGGCCACGCTGAAGTCGCGGTAGAGCGGCTTGTCCTGGGAGAGCAGGACCACCCGGCCGTCCGTTCGGTACTCACCGGCGGTGGGTCTGAGCATGCCGCCGGCGATGCCCAGCAGGGTGGACTTGCCCGCGCCGTTCGCGCCGACCAGCGCGACCACGCCACCGGCCGGGATGGTGAAACTGCAGTCGTCCAGGGCGGTCACGCCGCGGTACCGCTTGGTCAGCCCGCGCGCCTCCAGGGCGGCGCTCACGCCCCGGCCCCCTGGCGCGTGTCGCGCTCGGAGGCGGCCGGCTCTGCGGCGAGCACGGCGGTGACCAGGGCCTTGACGTCCTCGTCCTCCAGTCCGGCCTCGCGGGCGTCGGAGACCCAGCGGGCGAGTCCGGTGCGCAGCCGCGCCATGTCGTGCGGTTCGACGGCGCCGAGCGAGCCGGTGACGAAGGTGCCGGAGCCCTGCCGGGCCTCGACCAGCCCGCCGTGTTCCAGCTCCCGGTAGGCCTTGAGCACGGTGTTGGCGTTGACGGTGCACGAGACGACGACGTCCCGGACGGCGGGCAGGCGGTCGCCGGGCTTCAGCAGTCCCAGCCTGAGCGCTTCCCGTACCTGCTGCACGAGTTGGGCGTAGGCGGGGAGGCTGTCCGTCCGGTCCACATGGAATTCGATCACGGGGCGTCTCCTCGGTCGTTGAGGCCTGCCCCTGAATTGTTATGGTCTAGTAGAACACTAGTCAACCACTACACCGAAACAGTCGCCGAAGTGCTCACGCGAATCCGGGCCCGGGCATCCGCTCAGAGCTCGACCAGCACCTTCCCCCGGGCCGCCGACCGGTCCACGTAGAGGCTGCGGTACGCGGCGGGGATGCTGTCGAAGCCCCGGTGGACGGTCTGCTGGTACCTCAGCTCCCCGTTCCGGACCAGCGCGCCGAGGTCCCGCCGCAGCGCCGCCCAGTTCTCGTCGGTGAACCACTCCAGCGAGAAGATCCCCCGGATCGTGGTGCGCGGGTACATGATCATCGGCAGCAGCCGCGGGCCCGCCCAGCCGCCGCCGACCTGACTCCCCCACTGCCAGCAGACCGCGACCCGGCTCTCGACCGCGAGCATGCCGAAGACCACGTCGGTCAGCACCCCGCCGAGGCTGTCGAAGTAGCGGTCGATGCCGTCCGGCGCGAGTTCGGCCAGCTCCTTCTCCAGCCGCTCCGGGGCGTCGCCGTCGCGGTACAGCACCACCCCGTCGAACCCCAGCTCCCACAGCCGCCCGGCCTTCTCCGGCGTCGCCGTGGTGCCGAGGACCCGCGCGCCCCGGTGCCTGGCCAGCTGCCCGACCAGCGAACCCACGGCCCCGGAGGCCCCGCTGACCAGCACGGTCGAACCGGGGCGCACGTCCAGGAACTTCTCGACCGTCCCCCAGGCCGTCATCCCCGGCCCGCCCAGGACGCCGAGCGCGGTGGAGAGCGGCAGTGCCTCGTCGTAGTGGCCGGGCTCCAGCCGGCGGAAGGCGGGGAAGACCATCGGGAAGGTGCCGGTCTGCCAGAGCCTCGGCGCGCCGTTGCTGATCACGTGGCTGCGCCAGCCGCCGAAGCCCTGCACCAGGTCGCCGGCCGCGAACGGCGCGGCCGGCCCGGCCTCCAGCACCTCCATGATCGAGTCGGCGCCCATGTGGTCGCCGATCGGGGTGTCCAGCGCGATGCCCTGCAGGTACGGGTCGACCGAGACGTACCGGGTGCGCAGCAGCATCTCGTCCGCGGCGAGGCGGACGTCCACCTCCTCCACGGCCTTCCGGTACATCCGCTCGACGTCCGGCACGCCGTCCACGTGCTCCCCGACGGTCCAACTCTCGATCCTCACGAGGTGACTCCAAACTGGCGGTCGACCGGTCCGACCGGGTCGATGAGCAGGGTGGGCGGCGGCGCGCTGTCGTCCACCTCGGCGGTGAACGGCTTGTGGTCGTCCCGGCAGACGAACTGGACGACGTGCCGGCCGGCCGCCGCCGCCCGGATCAGCCCGCCGGTGGTCGCCCAGACTCCGGAGAGGTAGAAGTTCTCCAGACCGGGCAGCCCCGGGCCGTTGCGCTTGATCTCCTCCTCCAGGGTCTCCCCGCCCTCCACGAAGGGCTGCCAGCCCAGCACCGTGCCGTCGTAGTTGCCGGTGTAGCGGACCTGGGTGAGCGGGGTGGAGACGTCCTTGACCGCCACCGCGTCCTTCAGACCCGGGTGGTGGGCGTCCAGGAACTCGATCACGGCGTCCCGCACCCGGCGCTTCTCCCGCTGGTACTCCCGGCCCCGGCCGACCGGCAGGGTGTGCAGTTCCTCGCCGCGCCGCAGCCGGGGCGTCTGCTCCGGCCCGGTGCTGAGTTCGCGCCAGGGGGCGATGTCGCAGAAGTAGCTGGCGTAGACCACGGTGGTCCCGGCCGGGGACAGCTCCGGGTAGTGGCGGCTGCGGAACTGGACGTTGATGCTGGGGTGCCGGATCCCGGTGAGCCGGGCGGCGAGGTCGTCCTCCAGCAGGTAGGTGGTGCACGGATCGCCGGCCGGGAAGGGCCGGCGCAGGCCGAGGAACACGGTCAGGTAGCCGGGGAAGACCATGCCGGGTTCGGTGATGGTCGTGGTGTACAGCCGGCGGTAGGTGTCGTTCAGGTAGCGGCCCTTGAGCAGGTCCAGCACCGTGGTCCGGCCGTCGCAGGCCGCCACCACGATGTCCGCCCGCACCTCCCGGCCGTCGCTCAGCCGCACCCCGACCGCCCGGTCCCGCTCGACCAGGATCTCGGTCGCCTTGGCGTTGTACGTGATCTCGCCGCCGAGCCGCCGGTAGCGCTGCTCGATCGAGTGCGCCAGGCCGAGCGAGCCGCCCTCCGGCACCCCGGCCGACTGCCCGGCGTGCGAGGCGAGCTGGAAGTACGTCGGCAGCACGGGGAAGTTGGGGTGCTTCTCGTAGAGGACGAAGTTGAACGCCTCGCGCAGCAGCGGGCTGCGGAACCGCGCCGAGTAGTCGCTCATCAGCACGGTGATCGAGCGCCGGATCACGTTGACGTACGGCAGGAAGGAGGCGAGCATCCGCCACCGCTCCCGCCGCCCCATCAGTCCGACCGGCTTGAGGAAGGGGTAACGGGCCAGCGCCAGGCGGAACTTGCGCAGCCCGGCACAGAACTGCCGGATCTGCCGGGCGTCCTCCGGGGCCAGTTCGAGCAGGTGGGCCTCCAGCCGGTCCGGGTCGGAGTAGAAGTAGACCGCCCGGCCGTCCCTGGCCCGCACCACGTTGAAGACGTCGAAGTTGCGCATCCGCTTGCCCTGCAGCGCGCCGAGTTCGAGCCAGATCCGGTGCATCTCGTTGCCCGGACCGCTGCCCAGCAGCCAGCTGACGCAGCAGTCGAAGGTGAACTCGCCGCGGTCCCAGCCGGTGCAGCAGCCGCCGGGGATCTCGTGCATCTCCAGGATCCGGGTGCGGTAGCCGTTCATCTGCGCGTAGCAGCCGGTGGACAGGCCGCCGAGCCCGCCGCCGATGATGACCATGGTCTGCCTGCCGCCGCCGGCCGTGCCGCCGGTCGTCGTCCCGCTCACTCCGTCACTCCCACTTCCACGTCCGCCGCTCCCGCCGCCTCCGTCTCCACGTCGGCCTCCACCGTGCCCGCCTGCGGCCGTGTCACGGTGGCCCGGTCGAGTCGCGGCAGGCGACCCCACTTGCCGGTGTGCCAGGGTTCCCGGCTCTCGCTGGGCCAGGCCCGGAACGGCCGCCCCAGTTCCCGGCAGAGGTACTGCGCGGCGAACCGCCCACTGGTGGCGGCCCGGATCAGTCCGCCGAGCGCGGTCCACTGCCCGGCCATCGAGAAGCCGTCGAGGCCGGGCAGCCGCATCCGGTCCCGGTTGACCAGCCGGTTGGCGACGTCCTCGGCCTCGGAGAAGGCCTGCCAGGCGAGGATGCTGCCGTAGGTGTTGCCGGTGAACCGCTCGGTGGTCACCGGCGAGGCCACGTCGACCAGTTCGATCCGTCGGCCGAGCCCGGGGTACGTCCGTTCCAGGAACCCCCGGACGAACGCGGCGACCTCCTGCTTGCGCGCCCGGTAGGCCCGGCGGTCCCGGACCCGCAGGTCCTTCCAGGAGCGGTAGTCGCTGAAGTAGGTGCAGTGCAGCACCGACTTGCCGGGCGGGGCGAAGCCCTCCGCGTAGGCCGAGCGCAACTGCACCACCAGGCTGCTCTGCAGCGATCCGGGCAGCCGGGCGCCCTCCTCGGGCGCCAGCAGGTAGGTGGTGCTGTGCGGCTCCCCCTCCGGCAGCGGGCCGTCGACGCCGACGAAGGCGGAGACCACGGCCGGGTACAGGTTGCCGGGCTTGTCGAGCAGTTCGCCGTACAGCAGGTCGGTGGCGGCGCTGGAGTAGCGGCCCCCGAGGAGCCGGTCGAGGACGGTCGGTCCGTCGCAGGCGGCGACCACGTGGTCGGCGAAGTGCCGTGTTCCGTCGCGGAGTTCGACACCGACGGCGCGGCCGTCCTCGATCAGGATCCGCTCCACCCGGCAGCGGTAGCCGACCACCCCGCCGAGCGAGGTGTAGCGCTCCTCCACCGAGCGCGCCAGCCCCAGCGAACCGCCCTGCGGGAAGCCCGCGTTGCCGTTGTGCGCGGCGGCCAGGGTGTACAGGTAGGGCAGCAGCGGGAAGCCCGCCGGTTCCTGCAGGAACATGTTGGGGAAGGCGCGGCGCAGCAGCGGGTCCTGGAAGCGCTCGGCGAAGCCGCTCATCGGGGTGGTCGCGGTGCGCCAGAACAGCCGGAAGGCGGGCAGGACGGCGCGCAGGGTCCGCAGCCGTTCCGCGGTGGTGCGCAGCGGCGGCGGGGTGAGGTCCCAGGGCAGGTCGACGGCGGCGAAGCGGCGCAGGTCCCGGCAGAAGGCCCGGATCGGCTTGGCGTCGTCGGGGGCGAGGGCCAGCAGGTGGTGTTCCAGCCGGTCCGGGTCGCCGTAGAAGCTGACGGCGCGGCCGTGTTCGTCGACGACCCGGTTGAAGGTGTCGAAGCGGGTCACCGACTTGCCGTCCAGGGCGCCGAGTTCGCTCCAGACCCGGTGCGCGCCGGTGCCCTCGGCGGTGCCGATCAGCCAGTCGATGCAGTAGTCGAACAGGTAGCCCTGCCGGGACCACGCGGTGCAGCAGCCGCCGGGCAGGACGTGCTTCTCGAAGATCCGGGTCTCCAGGCCGCTCATCTGCGCGTAGCAGCCGGTGGCGAGGCCGGCCAGGCCGGCCCCGATCACGATGACCCGGGGCGGGCCGCCGGGGGCCCGCTCCCTTCCGGACCAGTCCGGTCCGCGGTCAGCCGCGGCCATCGGCGGCGCCTCCGGCCAGGATGGCGCCCGCCAGTTCGGCGTTGCGGGCGGCGTGTTCGCCGTCGAGCATCTCGGCGTGGCTGCCGTGGCCGGCGTGCACGGCGGTGCCGGTGGTGGAGGCGCCGTGCCAGGACCCCTCCTCGCCGCCGACGTGCACGGCCAGCCGTTCGCGTTCGCAGACCACGTCGAGCTGGGCGCGCACCGTGCCGGTGTTGGGGGTGCGGCTGCAGAACTCCAGGTAGTCCCGGGCCTGTTCGAGGGTCTCCCGGGCGACGATCCGCGAGCCGGTGTGGCGGTGCAGGTGCTCGTGGAGTTCGCGTTCGAAGACGGCCACGTGTTCCTCGCCGAGGTCGAAGGCGTCCGGGACCCGGTAGGCGTCGACCAGCAGGACCGAGCCGACCGTGCGCCCGCGGCGTTCCAGTTCCTTGGCGACCTCGAAGGCGAGGTTGCCGCCGAGCGAGTAGCCGAGCAGCACGTACGGTCCGGCCGGGTGCAGTTCCTCGACCAGGTCGGCGTAGCGGGCGGTCTTGTCGTCGCCGGTCAGGTAGTTGAAGGCGGCGATCCGGTGCTCGGGCAGGTGCGCGGCGAGCTGCCGGTAGACCAGTCCGTGGCCGCCGGCCGGCGGGAAGCAGAAGACCGTCCGGCCGTTCGTCGCCGCGGGGTTGAACCAGAGGTACGGCTGGCCGCCGGCCGCCTCGCCGGTGATGATCTGCTCGACGGTGCGGGCCATGCCGTGCAGGGTGGTGACCTTGAACAGCCGGCCGACCGGGATCTCGATGGTGAACTCGGTCCGCAAGTGGTGGATCAGCTCGATGAGCCGGATCGAGCTGCCGCCGAGTTCGAAGAAGTCGTGCTGCAGGCCGACCTCGTCCAGGCCGAGCAGGTTCCGCCAGTGTTCGGCGACCCGGGTCTCGTAGAGCGTGACGGGCGGTTCGTGCCGGGCGCCGCCGGTGTCGGCCTTCGGCTCCGGCAGGGCGGCGAGGTCGACCTTGCCGTTCGGCGTGAGCGGCAGGGCGGGCAGTTCGGTGAGGTAGGAGGGGATCATCACGGTGGGCAGGTGCTCGGCCAGGTGGCGGCGCAGTTCGCGGCGGTCCGGCACCGCGCCCTCGGCGGGGACGACGTAGGCGGCCAGTACCGCCTCGCCCGAGGCGTCCTGGCGGACGGCCACACAGGCCTGGGCGAGTTCGGGGCGGGCGGTGAGGTGGGCCTCGATCTCGCCCGGTTCGATCCGGTGGCCGCGGACCTTGACCTGGTTGTCGATCCGGCCGAGCAGGTGCGCGGTGCCGGCGGTGTCCCAGTGCCCGAGGTCACCGGTGCGGTAGAGCCGCACCGGGGCGCCGTCGAGCTCCAGGGTGAGGAAGCGCCGGGCGCTCTGCTCCGGGTCGTTGGGGTAGCCGGCGGCGACGCCCGCGCCGCCGATCCACAGCTCGCCGGGCACGCCCGCCGGGACGGGTTCGCCGTACGGGTCCAGGATGTACAGCGCGCTGTTCGGGAAGGGCCGGCCGATCGGCACCATCCGGCCGGGTTCCAGGCCGTCGGCCGCGCCCTCGTAGTAGGTGCTGTCGACGGTGGCCTCGGTCAGGCCGTAGGAGTTGACCAGCCGGGTCCGCTCGCCGCACAGGGCGCGCAGCCTGCGGTGTTCGGTGGCCTTCCAGGAGTCGGAGCCGACGACGACCAGCTTCAGGAAGTCCAGCCGCAGGCCGTCCCGTTCGCAGTGGGTGAGCAGGGCGCGGGCCACGGCGGGCACGAACTCGCCGCAGTCCACGGCCTCTTCGCGCATCACCCGGTGCAGCCTGGCGGTGTCGAAGAGCAGCTCGCGGTCGACCAGGACGAGGGTGCCGCCGGTGCCGAGGGCCCGGGCGAGGTCGCCGGAGAAGACGTCGAAGGCGGTCCCGGCCATCTGCAGGTGCACCCGGGCCTCGGTGTCCAGCCGGTACTCCGCGCGCCAGCCGGCGGTGACGGCGGCCAGGTTGCGGTGGTCGACCCGGACCCCCTTCGGGCGGCCGGTGGAGCCGGAGGTGTGGATCACGTAGGCGGCCCGGTCCGGGTCGGCGGCGGGCAGCCGGGCGTCCCCGGCGGGCCGGTCGAGGTCCGCCAGGGTGACCGGCTGAGCGGGCAGGTCGGCGGCGGGCGGGCGCCGGTCGTCGACCACGACCAGGGCGGCGCCCGCGTCGGCCACCTGGTGCGCCAGCCGGTCGGCCGGGTGGCCGGGGTCGAGCGGCAGGTAGGCCGCGCCGGCCCGCCAGATCCCCAGCAGGGTGGTGATCAGCTCGGGCGACTTGTCGAGGCAGACGGCCACCACCGTGCCCTCCCCGACGCCCAGTTCGCGCAGCCGCAGGGCGGTGCGCCGGGAGCGGCGGTCCAGTTCGCGGTAGGTGAGGCGCCGCGTCCCGTCCCGGCCGGGTGCGACCACGGCGACGGCCTCGGGGTGTTCGGCGGCGGCCCCGGCGATCAGCTCCGGGAGCGGGGTGTCGTGGACGATCCGGCGCTCGGCGCCGCTGAACGCGGTGAGGATCTCCCGGCGCTCGGCCGGGTCCAGCATCCGCAGCCGCCCGACCGGCTCGCCCTCGGGGGCCCGGGTCATGGCGTCCAGCAGGTTGCGGTAGTGCGCGGCCAGCCGCCGGACGGTGGCGGGCTCGAAGAGGTCGGAGTTGTACTTGAGGACGCAGTGGAAGCAGCCGTCCGAGCGGTCCTCGTAGGCGGACAGCGTCAGGTCGAACTGGCCTTCCTCCTCCGGGAGTTCGATGTACTCCAGGCGGTAGCCGAAGCGCTCCACGGCGACCTTGTGGGTGAGCAGGATGAACATCGCCTGGAACACCGCGGAGCGGCTCGGGTCGTGCTGCAGCCCCAACTGCTCGACCAGCAGCGGGAACGGGTACTCCTGGTTGTCCAGCCCGCCGAGCACGCTCTCCCGGACCCGGGCCAGCAGCTCGGTCACCGTGGGCTCACCGGCCAGGCTCACGTGCAGCGGCAGCGGGTTGACGAAGTAGCCGTAGACGGAGGCGAACTCCTCCTGGGTGCGGCCGGTGACCGGGCTGCCGACCACGATGTCCGGCTGCCCCGACCACCGGTGCAGCAGCAGGTAGTAGCCGCCGAGCAGCACCATGAACGGGGTGGCGTTGTGCGCACGGGCCAACTCGTGCACGCGGGCCGTGAGTTCGGCATCCAGCCGGAAGAACTCGGAGGCGCCGTTGTGGGTCTGCACGGCCGGCCGGGGCTTGTCGGTGGGCAGCGCCAGCACCGGCATCCCGACGGGCAGCCGGCCGCGCCAGTAGTCGAGCATCCGCTGCGCCCCGGGCCCGGCCAGGAAGCGGTTCTGGTGGTTGAGGAAGTCCAGGTAGCGGGCGGGCACCGGGGGCAGGTCGGGGGTGCGTCCCCGGCGCAGCGCCTCGTAGACCTCGAACAGCTCCTCGATGAAGGTGAAGGTGGAGATCGCGTCCGAGACGATGTGGTGGACGGCCTTCATCAGCACCCACCGGTCCGGCCCGCGCCGGAACAGCCGCAGTCGCACCAGCGGGTCCTCGGCGAGGTCGTACGGCCGGCGGTACTCGCGGACGATCAGCTCGTGGATCTCCTCCCAGGGGCGGCCCTCGACGTCGAACAGCCCGGTGTCGGCCCGGTCCTCCGCGCGGATGCGCTGGACCGGCCGGCCCTCCTCGCTCGTGAAGGCGGCGCGCAGTCCGGGGTGGCGGGCGACCAGGCGGCGGAAGGCGGCGAACACCAGCTCCGGTTCGAGCGCCGCGCGGACCTCGACGGCGCCGCCGATGTTGTACGCGAAGCCGTCGGGGTGCAGCTGGCGCAGGAACCAGAGCGCCTGCTGGTTGTGGGTGAGCGGGTAGCGGGACTCGTCGGTGTGCAGCTCGACCTCGGCCCGGGCGGGGCCGTCGTCGGCTTCGAGCCGCTCGGCCAGGCCCTCGGTGAGCAGGTCGGCCAGGTCTCCGACGGTGCCGTTGCTGAGCAGGGCCACCACGGGCAGGGCGACGCCCAGTTCGCCGTGCACCCGGGCGCGCAGTTCCATCGCGAGCAGCGAGTCCAAGCCGTGCGCGCCGAGCCTGGTGTCCGGGGCGATCCGTTCGGCGGCGATCCGCAGCACGGCCGCGGCGGCGGCGGTGAACCGCTCGGTGACCAGCTCGTGCCGGGTCTGCGGGTCGGCCGCCCGGTAGGCGTCCAGGAAGCCGCCGGTCTCGGCCGGGGCCTGCTCGGCGGCGCTCGCCGCCAGCTCGGCGACCAGCGGCGGGGGCGTCGGGTACCAGGCCAGGAAGGTCGGCCAGTCGACCACGGTGGCGACCAGCAGCTGGGCGCGGTCCTGGCCGAGGACCCGCTCCAGGACGGCCGTCCCGGCGTCCGGCGGCAGCGAGCTCATGCCGCGGGCGTCCCGGTAGTGGGCGACCAGTCCCAGTTCCTCGATCATGCCGGTGGCCCAGGGCCCCCAGTCCAGGCTGAGCGCGGGCAGGCCGTCGGCCCGGCGGTGGTGCGCGAGCGCGTCCAGGAAGGCGTTCCCGGCCGCGTAGTTGGTCTGACCGGCGGTGGTGAGCAGCGAGGCGACGGAGGCGAACAGCACGAAGTGGTCGAGCGGTTCGTCGCGCAGCAGCCGGTGCAGCAGGTGACCGCCGGCGACCTTGGGGGCGTACCCGGCGTCGAAGGCCGCGCGGTCCATCTGTGCCAGCAGGGTGTCCTTGACCTGCCCGGCGAGGTGGAACACGCCGCGGATCGGCGGGAGCCGGCGCTCCCGGTGGTCGGCGAGCCAGCCGGCCAGGGCGGCCTCGTCGGTGACGTCCACCGGGGCGAGCAGCGGTTCGGCGCCGAGCGCCTGGAGTTCGCGCAGGAAGGTGATCCGCTCCCCGGCCGGGGTGTCCGGGTCGGTGTGCGCCCACCGGGAGCGCTCGGGCAGGGCGGTGCGGCCGACCAGGATCAGCCGCCGGGCGCCGCGTTTGACCAGGGTGCGGCAGAGCACCCGGCCGAGGGCGCCGAACGCCCCGGTGACCAGGTAGCTGCCGTCGGGGCGCAGGACCGGCGGCAGCGGCCGGGTGAGGCCCTCGGCCGGGCGCAGCCGGCTGGTCAGGCGGCCGCCGGCTCGCAGCGCGATCTCCTGCTCGTCCCGGGCGGCGAGTTCGGCGAGCAGCGCCTCGGCCTGGTCGGCCGCGGGGACGGCCGGGTCGAGGTCGACCAGGGTGCCGCGCTGGGCGACGAGTTCCTGTTGCCACAGGACGCGTCCGATGCCCCAGGCGGGGGCGCCGAGCGGTTCGACCCGGTCGCCGGGGGCGGCCGGCTGGGTGCCCCGGGTGACGATGTGCAGCCGGGCGTCCGGGCGGGCGGCGGGCAGTTCCCGGGCGAGCGCGATCAGCGAGTAGGCGCCGAGGGTGGCGAGTCCGTCGAGCCGGTCGGCCGTGGTGGCGTCGAGGGCGGGCAGGTCGAGGTTCCAGAGGTGGACGACGGTGCGGTGGCCGGGGTCCAGGTCGGCGAGCAGCCGCCGGACGTCCTCGGCGGAGTCGGGCCGGACGGTCGAGTGCCCGTCCTCGTGCCGGTACCGCGCGCCGGGCCGGACGAGGTGGCAGCGGGCGCCGTGCCGGGCGGCGAGCGCGGCCAGCCGTTCGGCGAGGCCGCTCCGGTCGGCGAAGAGCAGCAGGTCGCCGGGCGCCTCCTCGGCGACGGGCGCGGGCGCGGGCGTCCACGCGACCTCGGTGAGCCAGCCGTCGATGGTGGCCAGGCCGACCGAGGCCGGGGCCTGGGCGACGTCGGCGACCCGGAAGCCGCTGATCCGGCCGACGGGGGCGCCGTCCTCGGTGTACAGGGCGATGTCTCCGACGAGTTCGGCGCCGCTGTCGCGGGTGACGGTGGCGTGCGCCCAGAGCGGGCGGGCGCCGATCCCGTCGAGCCGGACCTCCTCGATGGTGACTGGCAGGCGGACGCTGCCGTCCTCGGGTGCGTGCAGGGTGGTGGTGAGCAGGGTCTGGAAGCAGGCGTCCAGCAGGACCGGGTGCAGGTGGTGGTCGGCGGCGTCGGGGCCGAGGGCGGCGGTCGGCCGGATCCGGGCGAGCGCCCGGCCGGGGCCGGCCCAGACCTCCTCGATGGCCCGGAAAGCGGGTCCGTAGTCGTAGCCGCGCTCGGCCAGTCGCCGGTAGCAGTCCGGCCCGTCGAGGCGCTGCCCGTGGGTGTCCGGCGCCGAGAGGTCCGGGGCGGGGCCGTGGGAGCGGCGCTGGCCGGTGCGGACCCGGCCGCAGGCGTGCACGGTCGGCTCGCCGCCGGCCGGGGTGGCGGCGACGGTGAAGCGGGCGTCCTCCGGCGCGTAGCCGAGCTGGACGGGGACGGGTTCGGCCTCGGAGAGGAACAGGGCCCGGTTGAGTTCGACCTCGGCCAGCACCACCTCGGTGCCGCCGGTGAGGGCGCGGACGGCCTGGGCGGCCATCTCCAGGTACCCGGCGGCGGGGAAGACCACCCGGCCCTCGATCCGGTGGTCGGTCAGGTACGGCAGCCGCTCGGGGTCGAGCACGGTGGTCCAGCCGGGCTGGGCGCTCGCGGTGCGGCGGCCCAGCAGCGGGTGGTCGACCCGGCCGAGTCTGACCCGCTCGACGGGCACGGGCTCGACCCAGTACCGGTCGCGCCGCCACGGGTAGGCCGGCAGCGGTACCGGCCGGCCGGCCGGGTGCAGCGCGTCCCAGGTCAACTCGACGCCGAGGGTGTGCAGTTCGGCCAGGCTGCGGGCGAAGCGCTCGAGCTCGTCCTGGCGGCGGCGGATCGACGGCAGGGTGTGCGTCCGCTCGGCGCACTCGCGGATCGCGTGGCCGAGCACCGGGTGCGGGCCGACTTCCAGGAACAGGCCGTGCCCGTCCTCGGCCATCCGCTCGACGGCGGCCCGGAACCGCACCGGGTTGCGGACGTTCTCCCACCAGTACCCGCCGTCCAGTTCGGGGCCCCGGGCGAGGCCCTCCCGTGCGGTCAGGTAGAGCGGCAGCCGTGCCTCCCGCGGCTTGACGGGGCCGAGCGCGGCGACCAGCTCGTCCCGGATCGGATCCATCCGCACGCTGTGGTACGGGACTTCGACGTCCAGGAGGCGGGCGAAGACGCCTTGCTGCCTCAGTTCCCCGGCCAGCTCGACCAGGCCGTCGGTGTCCCCGGCCAGGGTCACTGCGGACGGGCTGTTGACCGCGCCGAGGGAAATCCGGGCGCGGTACGGCCGGATCCGGCGCTCCGCCTCGGCCTCCGGCAGGCCGACGGCGAGCATGCTGCCGGTGCCGGCCAGCCGCTGCTGGAGCCGGCTGCGGGCCAGCACCACCCGGACGGCGTCGGCGAGGTCGTACACCCCGGCCTCGTGGAAGGCCGCGACCTCGCCGGTGCTGTGGCCGACCACCGCGTCGGGGCGCAGGCCGTGGCTGCGCCAGAGCGCCGAGAGGCCCACCTGGACGGCGAAGTTGGCGGGCTGGGCCAGCCAGGTCTCGGCCATCCGGGAGTCGGTCTCGTCCCGGCCCAGTTCCGTCAGCAGCGACCAGTCGGCCTGCTCCCGGATCTCCGCGTCGACGGCCCGGACGGCCTCCCGGTAGACCGGCTCGTTCTCGTACAGGCCGCGGCCCATGCCCCACCACTGCGGCCCCATGCCGGTGAACACCCAGGCCAGGCGCCGCTCCCGGCGTTCCCGGGCGCGGCCCCGGGCCACCCGGGGGTGCTCCTCGCCGCGCTCGCACGCGGCCAGTGCCTCGTCCAGGTCCTGCCGGGAGGTGTACGCCACCGCGAGCCGCTCGGGCAGGTGCTGGCGGCGGTGCGCCAGGGTGTGGCCGAGGTCGGTGAGCGAGGCGCCGGAGGCCAGCTCCTGCCGTACGGCGGCGGCGAGTTCGGGCAGTCCGGCGGCGTCCTTGGTGCTCAGCGGCAGGACGGTGCAGACCGGTTCCGCGACCGGCGGCGCGGGCTCCCGGCCGGGCGGTTCCTCCAGCAGGACGTGCGCGTTGGTGCCGCCGAAGCCGAAGGAGTTGACGCCCGCGCGGGCCGGGCCGCGGTGCTCGGGCCAGTCGACCGGCTCGGTCGGGATCTCGAAGGGCAGCGCGGCCAGGTCGATACCGGGGTTGGGCCGTTCCAGGTGGAGGTGCGGCGGGATGCGGCGGTGCTTCAGGGCGAGCGCGGTCTTGATCAGCCCGGCGACGCCGGCGGCGGCCTCGGTGTGCCCGATGTTGGTCTTGACCGAGCCGACGTAGCAGCGGTCCCCGGAACGGCGGCCGATGCCCAGCACCCGGCCGAGCGCGGTGGCCTCGATCGGGTCGCCGACCGGGGTGGAGGTGCCGTGCGCCTCCACGTACTGCAGGCTGCCGGGCAGCACCCCGGCCTCGGCGCAGACCCGCTCGATCAGGGTGACCTGGGCGTCGGCGTTGGGGACGGTGATGCCGTTGGTGCGGCCGTCCTGGTTGACGCCGCTGCCGAGGATCACGGCGTGCACCGGGTCCCCGTCGCGCCGTGCGTCGGAGAGCCGCTTGAGGACGACCACGCCGACACCCTCGGCCCGGACGTAGCCGTCGGCGGAGGCGTCGAAGGCCCGTGAGCGGCCGTCCGCGGAGAGGAAGCCGCCCTTGGTCTCGGCGATCGTGTACTGCGGCGCCATGTGCAGCAACGCACCGCCGGCCAGGGCGAGTTCGGTCTCACCCCGGAGCAGGCTCTGGCAGGCGAGGTGGACGGCGACCAGGGAGGAGCTGCAGGCGGTGTCGATCGAGACGCTGGGGCCGCGGAAGTCGAAGCAGTGCGAGATCCGGTTGGAGACCATCGTCATCATCGTGCCGGTGGCGGTGTGCGCGGCGATCGTGGTGAAGTCGAGGTCGGCGAACTGCAGGATCTTCCAGTCGAGGGTGAAGGCGCCCATGTAGACGCCCACTTCCCGGCCGGCCAGCTCGGCCGGGCGCAGGCCGCCGTCCTCCAGGGCCTCCCAGCTGACCTCCAGGAGCTTGCGCTGCTGCGGGTCCATGTGTTCGGCCTCGCGCGGGCTGATCCCGAAGAAGTCCGGGTCGAAGGTGTCGAAGCCGTCGATGTAGCCGCCCCGGCCGCCGATCAGACGTCCGGGCTTGGCCCGGTCCCGGCTGCCCAGGGTGGTGGTGTCGTAGCGGTCGGCGGGCGTCCCGGTGAGGCAGTCCCGGCCCTCGATCAGGTTGCGCCAGTAGGTCCGGTGGTCGTTGGCGTGTCCCGGCAGGCGGCAGCCGATACCGGTGATCGCGATGGGCTCGCGGGGCACGGCGAAGGGCGAGGAAGTCATGATCCAATCCGAGGGTGACGGCGTGGCGCCGGGGGCGCGGGCAGAGGACGGACGGCTGCGCGGACGGGAGTTCAGGCCGACTGCTCGCCGGTCTTCACCCGGCGCCAGGGGTGCAGCAGGCTGGCGCCGAGCTCACCGGTCGTGGGGAACGCGGCCGGGTCGGGGAGGCCGACGGCGGTGGGCACCCGGCCGGGCCGCCAGGTGAAGCTCCCGAACACGTGGTCCCACAGCGAGAGGTCGGAGGAGTAGTGGCCGGCTTCGGCCAGGTCGGTGCTGTGGTGCAGGCGGTGGAGTTCGGGGCCGGCCAGGACGTGGGCGAGCGGCCCGAGGTGGACGTCGACGTTCGCGTGGACGAAATACCCCTGCGCAAGAACGAATATTCCGACCACGAACACAGAATCCGCCGAGAATCCGATCATTGCCAGCGAAAGTTGGACCACGGACTGCGCGACGAAGACGTCCAGGAAATGATTCACGCCGTTGTTCGCGACGTTCACCTTCTCCGGAACGTGGTGCACGCCGTGCAGCCGCCAGAGCCACCGGTTGCGGTGCGACCAGCGGTGCACGAGGTAGTCGCCGAGCGATCCGACCAGCAGCGCGAGCGGGATCTCCACCGCGAAGGGCAGCGCCGGGTGCGCCGGGCCGAGCAGCTCCACCAGCCCCGTCACCAGCCCCTGGGCCAGCGCTCCGCCGATCATGCTCAGCACGAAGTACACGCTGTACCAGCCGAGTTCGCGACGCGTCGGGTGCCAGTCGGTCCGGTACGGGATCACCCGCTCCAGCACCGCCAGGTATCCGATGACGGCCACCAGGACGAGCGGGGAGACCCGGTCGGGCGCCCAGTGGAGGCGCAGGGTCGCGACGGCGGTGCACAGCACGCCCAGCAGCAGGAGTGGATGGGCGAGCCGGCGTGCAAGGGTGTACAGCACGCGCCCCTCGTTCTTCGCGGACTAACGACTGGAAACGTCTCGACTCTAGCGGGAGCCGATGGTCGGGGCAGTCATTCGACGTGGTAACGCCATGAATGACCCGATCGGCGGACGATACGCGCACGAAGTTGACGCTCGAACCGCGCGAAGGGGGCGCATTTCGCCGCTGGAGCGGGAGTTGTCGCGACACTGCACCTCCACACCGCCCGGTGTGGGGCCGCGAGCCCCCGCCCGCGGGAACGTCCGGTCGACCCGGTGCGCGCGCCGCCGCTCAGGCCCGGACCAGCTCCGCCAGCCGGTCGGCGGCGCGCGGTTCGCACGCCGCGAGGCGGTCGCGCAGGCCGCGCAGCTCGTACTCGACCAGGGCGGGGAGAGCGACCCCGGGGGTGCCCTCCAGCGCGGGGGCGAGCAGGTCGACGGCCGCCCGCGGATCGTGCGCGCAGACGTGGCAGTCCGCCGCCCGGACCACGAACAGCAGTCGGCTGGCCGGGAGTTGGTCC
Source organism: Kitasatospora sp. NPDC059599 (assembly GCF_042735125.1). Classification (NCBI taxonomy): domain Bacteria; kingdom Bacillati; phylum Actinomycetota; class Actinomycetes; order Kitasatosporales; family Streptomycetaceae; genus Kitasatospora; species Kitasatospora sp. NPDC059599. The sequence goes on from NZ_JBHWCL010000001.1 coordinate 55,132, forward strand.
GGACCGAGCAGGCCGATCGCGGTCTCGGTGGCGCTCAGCGCCCGCCGGGCCAGCCGGGGGTCGTCGCCGGCCACCGCGAGGTCGCGCAGGGCGGCGGCCGCAGCGGCCTCGACCCGCACCCGCATCGAGGCGATGGAGAGCCAGGGCACGTCGACTTCGTCCTGCGCGCCGATGTGGTCCAGATGCGCTCTGGCCAGGCCGATCTGACGGACGGTCGACCGGACGTCACCGGTCAGGGCGTGCGCGCGGGCCCGGCTGATCCGGCCCATCGCGCCGGCCCAGTGCCGACCGGGGGCGACCCGGTCGATCTCGCGGGCGTAGCCGAGCGCGGCCTCCGGGTCGCCGTCCAGCCGGGCCAGGATGCTCAGGTCGCTGAGCGTGCCGACCTGGGTGGCCTGGTCCCCGGCGAGACCGGCCCAGGTGAGCGCGCGGTCGTAGCAGGCCATCGCGGTGGCGTTGCGGCCGTGCTGCATGCGCAGCGCACCGGCCGCGTGGGCGTGCTCGGCGGCCAGCCGGGCGAGCGGACGGCGTTGTCCGGCGGGGGCGTTGGCGAGCCGGGCGAGGACGGCGTGCAGGGTGCGCTCGACGGCGGCGGCGAGGCCCGGCCGGTCACCGGTCTCGCCGGAGCGCAGGCGGGCGGCGAGCAGTCCGGTCAGGGCGTGCGCGGTGGCGGCGTCCAGCGGGGCGACGGCGGCCGGGTCGGCGAGCGCCCCGGGGGCGCAGAACTCGGCGTGCAGCCCGGCAAGTTCGGCGGCGCCGGGGACGGCGCAGCCCGCGGCGCCGTGCAGTGGGCAGAGCAGGCCGTAGTCCGGCAGCCGGGCCGGGGCGGGGGCGGCCGGGGCCGGGGTTGGACCGACCGGGGCGGGGCCCGGCAGCGGGGGCCGCAGCAGTGCGGGCGAGAAGGAGTCGAGGGCGCACAGCTCCGCGGTCTCGGCGCGCAGGCAGGAGGCAATCAACTCCCCTCCCGCGCCGAGGAGTTCGTCGATCCGGTCGGCGACCCTGGGGGTGACCCGGCGGGATCCGTGTTCGATCTTGCTGACCGCGGTGTGGTCGTAGCCGATCCCGGCGCCGAGTTGCGCCTGGGTCAGGCCGGCCCGGCGCCGCCAGTGCCGCAGCCGGGCGCCGAACTCCTCCCAGGCGCCCCGACCCTGGCCGGTCGACGGTGCCGGAGCCCCCGCCGCAGGGACCACGCGGTTCCGCTCCACGGCTGCCTCCCCGGGTGCGTCGTCGTTCCCGGCCGATCGCGGGGCCCGCCGACGATTCCAGTGGTTCCGACGACTCCGATGACGAGGACGGTGCTCGATGGCCGACGGTACTCGACGGCCACCCGCGCCGTACATGATGTGGTCTCAACCACTGGAAGAAAAGCCCAGCTTGACGCGAAGCGGGGACGCGGGCTTGACGGAATTTGCCAACCCTATGCATCGCCCGCACCAGCCATTGACCCGAGCATGACGCCATGTGAGGGTTCGGGCACCCGAGCGCGGACGGCCCGCACGGCCGTCCCCCCGACGCGGCCTGCGGTGCGCCACCAGCCTTGCCGTCCGCGGTCGAGGACCCCCACGTGCGAGGAGCCTCGATGCAACGCAGGATTTCCACGGGTCGGTTGCTCACCACGGCGACCACCCTGACCGTGCTGGCCGGCCTGATCGCCGCCACCGCGGGGCCGGCCACCGCCGCGCCCACCCCCTCCCCGGCGCCACCCGGCGCCCTGGCCGCCGCCGTCAACGCGGCCGACGCCGCGGCCTCGGCCGGACTGGACGCCCTGGCCAAGGGCCCCGACGAGACCTACGAGCGCAAGTCCGTCACCCCGTGGGTCGGCGGCCTCTACTCCGTCGCGTACGAGCGCAGCTACCGCGGCCTGCCGGTGGTCGGCGGCGACGCGGTGGTGCTCGCCGACGGACAGGGCAAGGTCCGCGGCCTGCAGTCCGCCGCCCCCGGCCCGGTCGGCGGGTCCGTCACCCCGCAGGTCAGTGCGGCGCACGCGGAGAAGACCGCCCGCACCGGCCTGACCGTCGTGGACAAGGTGGAGTCCAACCGCCTGGTCGTCCGGGTCAAGGACGGCAACGGCGGGCGGCTCGCCTGGGAGACCGTGCTCGCCGGCAGCAGGGGCAGCGCCCCGAGCCGGCTGCACGTCTTCGTCGACGCCGCGAGCGGCGAGGTCGTCGACAGCTACGACGACGTCCACGCCGGCACCGTCAACAGCAAGTGGAACGGCCCCGCCCCGGTCACCATCGGCACCACCGGCTCGGGCGGCTCCTACTCGCTGCGCGACCCGAACCGGCCGGGCCTGTCCTGTTCCGACTACAGCACCGGACAGGTGTTCTCCAAGTCCGCCGACTCCTGGGGCACCGGCAGCCCGACCAGCAAGGAGACCGGCTGCGGCGACGCGATGTTCGCGGCCCAGAAGGAATGGGACATGCTCCGCGACTGGCTCGGTCGCAACGGGCACAACGGCAACGGCGGCAGCTGGCCGGTGAAGGTCGGCCTCAACGACGTCAACGCCTACTGGGACGGCAGCACGATATCCATCGGCCACAGCCAGGCCAACGAGTGGATCGCCTCGATCGACGTGGTCGGCCACGAGTTCGGCCACGGCATCGACCAGTACACCCCGGGCGGCGCCAACAACGAGGCCGGGCTGGGCGAGTCCACCGGCGACATCATGGGCGCGCTCACCGAGGCCTACGCCAACGAGCCCGCGCCGTACGACAGCCCGGACTACACCGTCGGCGAGATGATCAACCTGGTCGGCAGCGGGCCGATCCGCAACATGTACAACCCCTCACTGGTGGGCAACAACCCCAACTGCTACTCCTCCTCCATCCCGAACACCGAGGAGCACGCGGCCGCCGGACCGCTGAACCACTGGTTCTACCTGCTGGCCGAGGGCTCCAACCCGGGCGGCGGCAAGCCCACCAGCCCGACCTGCAACAACTCCTCGGTCACCGGCATCGGCATCAAGGACGCCGGCCGGGTCTTCTACGGCGGCATGCTGCTCAAGACCAGCGGCATGACGTACAAGCGCTACCGCACCGCCACCCTGACGGCGGCGAAGAGCCTGGACCCGTCCTGCACCTTCTTCAACCGGGCCAAGGCCGCCTGGGACGCGATCAGCGTGCCCGCGCAGAGCGGTGACCCGTCCTGCACGCCGTCCGGCACCAACGACTTCTCGCTGTCGCTCGGCCCGGCGTCCGGCTCGGTCCAGCCCGGCGCCTCGACCACGGCGACGGTCGGCACCGCCCTCACCTCGGGCACCGCGCAGTCCGTCGGCCTGAGCGTCTCCGGCGCCCCGTCCGGCGTCACCGCGACGGTCAGCCCCTCGTCCGTGCAGACCGGTTCGTCCGCCACGCTGACGCTGTCGGCCTCCTCGGGAGCCCCGGCCGGGACGTACGTGATCACCGTCACCGGCACCGCCGGCGCGGCCACCCACACCGCCCAGTACACCCTGACCGTCGGCGGCGGGGGCAACCCCGGCGGGCCCGCGCCCGACATCGACGTCGCCAAGGTCCAGGCCCACCTGTCGCAGCTGAACACCATCGCCGACCAGAACGGCGGCAACCGCCGGGCGGGCACCGCCGGGCACAGCCAGTCGGTGGCGTACCTCAAGGGCAAGCTGCAGGCCGCCGGGTACACCGTCAGCGAGCAGACCTGCACCTCCTGCACCTACCAGTCCTCCAACCTGATCGCCGACTGGCCCGGCGGCCCGTCCGACCAGGTCACCATGTTCGGCGCGCACCTGGACAGCGTCGGCGCCGGCCCCGGCATCAACGACAACGGCTCCGGCTCGGCCACCCTGCTGGAGAACGCCCTGGTGCTCGCCCAGCAGAACCCGTCGCTGACCCGGCACGTCCGGTTCGCCTGGTGGACCGGCGAGGAACAGGGCCTGCAGGGCTCGCAGTTCTACGTCGGCCGGCTCGGCTCCGCCCAGCGCTCCGCGATCAAGGCGTACTACAACTTCGACATGGTCGGCTCGCCCAACGCCGGCTACTTCATCAACAACATCTCCTCCTCGGCCTCCGCGCCGATGAAGGCCTACTGGGACTCGCTCAACCTGCAGCCGGAGGAGAACGTCGAGGGCCAAGGCCGCTCGGACGACTACTCCTTCCAGCAGGCCGGCGTCCCGACCTCGGGCTACGCGGCCGGGGCCAGCGACACCAAGACCTCGGCGCAGGCGGCCAAGTGGGGCGGCACGGCAGGCCGTTCCTACGACTCCTGCTACCACCAGTCCTGCGACACCACGGGCAACGTCGACGCCACCGTGCTCAACCGCAGCGCCGACGGCGTGGCCTACACCATCTGGAAGACCTCGGTCGGCGGCGCCACGCCCGCCAACGACTTCTCCGTCTCGGTGAACCCGGCCACCGCCACCGTCAACCCCGGTGACACCGCCACGGCGACCGTCGCCACCGCGACCACCTCCGGCTCGGCCCAGACGGTCTACCTGACCGCCTCGGGCGCCCCGGCCGGTGTCACGGTCTCCTTCAGCCCGTCCTCGGTCCAGTCCGGCGGCTCCGCGACGGTCAGCATCGCGACCTCCGCCTCCACCGCGCCCGGCACCTACGGCATCACCCTCACCGGGAGCGGCTCCGCCACCCACACCACCAGCTTCTCGCTGGTCGTGGGCAACGGGAACCCCGACCCCGGTGGCACCTGGTCGGCCGGCACCACCTACCAGGCCGGCGACACCGTGACCTACAACGGGGTCACCTACGTCTGCCTCCAGGGCCACACCGCCCAGGTCGGCTGGGAGCCGCCGATCGTCCCGGCCCTGTGGCAGCCGGTGTGACCGGAGCGCCCTGACGCCTCCTGAAAGCCACTGCGCCGCGGTCCGTCGAGGGGACGGACCGCGGCGCAGCGGTGCTGTCGGGGGTCGGCTGGTCAGCCCGGGTGGAACGCGACCCGGACGGTGGCGTCGAAGGGGAGGATCAGCCCGTTGCCGCTCTCCCAGGTCCAGTCGCGCGGGACGAGGAACATCCGGCCGCCGGAGTGGGCCAGCAGCCGCAGGCCCTCGTAGCGGTACCGGAACCTCGCCCCCTCCTCCACGTCGGGCAGCACCGTCTCCCGCACCCCCGCCCACCCCAGGTGGAGCCGCTCCGAGGTGTCCAGGACGACCGCCGGACGCCGGTAGAGGTGGTGGGCGAGCTGCTCGGCGTCGGCCGTCCCCTTCTGCTGGGCGTAGCCGCCGACCGCCCAGTACGAGCAGAGCACGATGATCGCCACGCTGATGCCCAGCGCCGCGCGCTCCCCGGTGAGCGGGTAGTCCGCGCCGGTGCTGCGCACGTACATCAGGCGGGCCAGCACCGCGAGCAGTAGCGCGCCGCCGATCAGCAACGGGGTGCCCATCGGGCCCGCGTCGACCACCTCGAAGCCGGCCAGGAAGCCGACCACCAGCAGCGGGAGCACCAGCACGGTGACGGCCAGGCAGATCCACCGGACGGTCCGGGCGCCGCCCCTGCCGTCTCCGGCCGCCCTGGTCGCGAGGTGGTAGCCCAGTGCGCCGAACAGCGCACCGACCAGCGCCACCCCGGCCGGGACGTAGAGCGCGGGCGAGCTGCGGATCAGCAGGTCCTGGGTGGTGAAGCCGATCGTGCCGGCGTCGATGCCGAAGTAGGCGTAGAGCGAGCTGGTGTAGGCGTAGCCGAAGAAGAAGAGCAGCGCGGTGAGGAGGGTGGTCGGGGCGACCCAGGTGGCGAGCTTGGCGATCCAGTCGGTCCAGGGCCGTGCCTCCGGCTGCTTCGGCCCGTCCGGGAGCTCGCGCGGAGGCTCGTGCGGGGGCTCCTCCTCCTCGCCAGAGCTCAGGAGTTGCTCCCGGCGGAGACGCCGCCGTACGGGCTCGCCCCGCCACCGGGGGTGGAGCCGTTGCCGGAGGTGGAGCCGCTGTCGGGGGTGCTGTTGTTGTCGGGGGTGCTGTTGTTGTCGGGGGTGATGATCTCCACGGCACCCTCGGCCTGGACCGACTTGCTGGCCCCGTCGACCGTCACCGTCAGGCAGATCGTGCGGCTCGTGGTGCCCGGCTTCCACTGCGGAAGGGTGAACCCGACCCGCTCGGTCTCGCCGTCGACCACCTGGACCGTTTGCGAGGTGGGGGTCGCGAACGCCGTGGTGTGGCAGTCGGCGACCTTGCTGATCGTGGCCTTGAAGCTGGTCTTGGACGTGAAGGACAGCTTGATCAGGGCGGCGTTGTCGGTGCCCTGGACGTTCGCCGACGGCTCGCCGGCGGTCCGGAACCCGCCCTGGTTCCCGGAGTCCTGGGTCCGCTGGTCCCCGGTCTGCCCGCCGTTGCCGTTCTGGCCGTTGTCGCTCTGGCCGTTGCCGTTCTGACCGCTGTCGCTCCGCTGGGCCGAGGCGGAGTCGCCGCCACCGCCGCCGCAGGCCACCAGGGCCGGTACGAGCATGGCGACCGCCAGCCATCGGGCCTCTCGGCCGGACCTGCCCCCTCCGATGTGCCGGGTCCCGGGCATGCGTTCTCCCATCCGCGCAGCGAGCGGGGCCGGTCGGCCCCGCCGCACGGTACCCGTTCGCACACGGCGGGACCGGGCGCCGCGCGGGCCCCGGCCCGGCCCGCCACCCGCCCGGCGCAGCCTCCCCGGCACGCGACGGCATAGAGTCACAGCGGACGTACCGTCAGCAGCCCGGAAGGACCACACCCGTGAGCACGGACACCCGCCCGGTACCGGAACTGGACCCCGCGGCCGTCGAGCAGTGGCGGGCCGAAGGGGCCGAGCTCGTCGAGCTGCTGGCCCGGGCGCAGCGCGCCGTCGGCGGGCTCGCCGCGGTCCGGCTCGGCCCGACGCCGACCGTGCTGGTCACCGACCCGGAGGCGGTGCAGCACGTCCTGGGCCGCCACCCGGACCGGTACGTCAAGCGCTCCCACCGCGCCCGGATGCTCGTCGGGGACGGCGTGCTGTCCGCCACCGGGGACGCCTGGAAGCGCCAACGGCGCCTGCTGCAAGCGCAGTTCACAGGACCGGGGATGCGCAGGTACGAGCAGCGGATCGCGGCGGCCGCGCGCCGGACCGCCGACCGCTGGGAGGGGTACCGGCGCAGCGGGGAGGTCTTCGACGTCGGCGAGGAGATGCGCCGCTTCGCCCTGGACACCGTCTGGCGGGCACTCACCGGGCTGCCGCTGGACGACCGGACGGACCACGAACTCCGCTCGGTGGAACGGGTGGTGGCCGCCATGCCGAAACTGCCGAGCAACGCGGCGGACGCCCGCGACGCGGTCGCCGGGGACCTGGCCCGGGTCGACGCGGTGGCGCACGCCGCGATCGAGGCGGCGCGGTCGGCCGGCCCGGTGGCGGAGCCGGGGGTGCTCCGGGTCCTGCTGGAGGCGGGCGACCGGTTCCCCGAGTACACCGACACCCTGATCCGCGACGAACTCGTCACCCTGCTCGTCGCCGGGCACGAGACCACCGCCACCACGCTGACCTGGCTCTTCCTCCTGCTCGACCGCCACCCCGGGGCCCGGACCGCCGACCCGCAGGCGCTGGTGAGCGAGACCCTGCGGCTCTACCCCTCCGCCTGGCTGCTCCCCCGGCACGCCGTCGAGGACGACGTCGTCGCCGGCCACCGCATCGCCGCCGGAACGGACGTGCTGGTCTGCCCGTACCTCACCCACCGCGACCCGGCCCTGTGGCCCGACCCCGAGCGCTTCGACCCGGCCCGCTTCGCCCCCGGCTCGGAACGCCCCGGCCACCTCGGCGCCTACATCCCCTTCGGCCTCGGCGCCCGGGCCTGCCTGGGCACCCAGTTCGCGCTGCGGGAGACCACGGCGCTGCTCGAACTCCTGCTGCCGGCGGGCACAGTGGAGTTCCGCGCCAGGCCGGCGGGCGCCGCCTACAGCATCACCGTGCGGCCGGACGGACCGACGCCCGCGGTCCTGCGCTGAGGAACGGGTGGGTCCGCGGTGTCACACCACCGCGCCGGGATCCGTCGGACCGGTGACGGCACCCGCCGATCACCCGATCCGAGAGGACCGCACCGATGACCGACCGAACGATCACCGACCGACCGATCACCACCGAGATCCCGCTGCGCCCCCGCATGGCGCAGGACCCGGTGCGGCTCGTACCCGAACTCGCCGAGGTCTCGGCCGCGTTGTTCAGGGCCACCGGCAACCGCTCGGTGCCCCGCGGCACCATCGGCCTGGTCCAGCTGCGGGCCGGTCAGCTCGCCGGGAGCACCTACCTGACCGTCCTGCACACGGGTCTCCTCCGCAAGGCCGACGAGAGCGAGGAGCGGATCGCCTCGGTGGCCACCTGGCAGGACTCGCCGTACTTCACCGCCGCCGAGCGGGCCGCGCTCGCCCTGACCGAAGCCGCCCTCCGGCCCGCCGGGCAGGGGGAGCGGGTCAGCGACGCGCTGTACGCCGAGGTCGCCGGGCACTACGACGAGAAGGCCCTGGCCACCCTGATGATCGCCATCGGCCAGGTCAACTTCTTCACGCCCGTCGCCCTGATCGCCAAGCCCGTCCCGGGCCGCGCGTTCACCGACCCCTGGGCCTGACGGCCCCGGTGGCCCCGGTGGCCGGTTCCGTCCGGCCCACCGGGGCCGCTCCGCCCGGCGGGCCGTCCCACTGTCGCGATCACCCGCCCCCGCATAGGCTGGTCCGCGCCCGAACGGATGCGCGACCAGCCGTCCGGGCCGCGGGCCGGGACGCCGGAGGGGGCAGGTCCGCACGACACGCGGCACCGCGCGCCACCGCGGGGTGCCACGAAGGACACAGGGGGGACGAGGAAATGCGAGAGGACCGCGAACCCGACGGGTACGCCGGATACGCCGAGCTCGACGACCACGACGTCGAGTCCGAGGAGGAGGGGGCGCAGGCCCCGCGCCGCTCGGGCGGGCGCCGGGCCGTCCTGGTGGCGGCGGGCGGGGTGTTCGCCGCGCTGCTCGCCGTCGGCGGGTACGGCGCCTACACCATCGTGGACGCCGTCTCGAACGGCAGCGGCTCCCCGGGCGGCAGTGGCGGCCAGGGGTCCGAGACCGCGGCGAAGGGCCCGCAGGAGCCGCCGACCGCCCAGCAGGCCGAGGCGGCGGGGAAGGAATTCCTGGCGGCCTGGGGCCGCGGGGACGTGACCGCCGCTTCCGCGCTGACGGACCGGCCGGAGACCGCGCGCGCCGCGCTGACTGCGTTCCGCGAGAACGTCCCGACGCGCGCGTTCGCGCTGACCGGGACGGGCCCCGCGGCGTCCGGCACGCCGGCCGAGCCGGCCCTCGGCTTCCGGGTGAAGGCCGAGTTCGAGGGCGCGACGGGCGCCTGGGAGTACGACAGCGCGCTCAGCGTGGTCCGGGCCCAGGACGGCCGGGCCGTCGTGCACTGGGTGCCGACCGTGATCCACCCGCAGCTCGGCCCGGGCCGGACGATCGCCGTGAAGGCCCTGCCGGACCCGGTGTCGAAGCCGGCCGACCGCAACGGCAAGCCGCTCGAAGGCTTCCCGTCGCTGAGCGCCGTGCTGCCCCAGATCGCGCCCGCCGACGGCGCGGCCGTCGTCACCGGGCGGGCCGTGACGGTCTCGGGCGGCTCCGGGAAGGAACCCGAGCAGCTGTTCGTGCTGACCCCGCCGAGCGCGCCGCAGGTCAAGCTCACGCTGGACGCCGACCTCCAGCAGGTCGCCGAGGAGGCGGTCAAGCAGCAGTCGGCGGGCGGCAAGCCGGCCTCGCTGGTGGCGGTCCAGCCGAGCACCGGCGACATCCTCGCGATGGCCTACTCGCCGAGCGGGTTCAACCGCGCGGTCGCGGGCGGGCAGCCGCCCGGCTCCACCATGAAGGTGATCACCTCCGCCGCGCTGCTGGAGGCCGGGGTGACCCCGGACACCGTGGTGCCCTGCAAGGACACCACCTACTCCCCGCGCCCCTGGCGCAACGACGACCCCGGCGACTTCCCCGCGTACACGCTCACCGACGACTTCACCCACTCCTGCAACACCGGCTTCATCGACAAGGGCCTGGAGAAGCTGCAGCCCGGCACGCTGGCCACGGTGGCCCGCGAGCAGTTCGGCCTCGGCCTGGAGTGGCACATCGGCATCCCGAGCCGGGACGCCACCATCCCGCTGCCGGGCACCAAGGACGAGGCCGCCGCCGCGTACATCGGCCAGGGCCGGGTCCAGGTCAACTCGCTGCTGATGGCCTCGGTCGCGGCCACCGTGCAGAGTGGAACGTTCCGCCAGCCCGTCCTGCGGGAGGACGCCAAGCGCGTGTCGGCGCCCGGGAAACTGCCCGCCGACGTCGCCCGGAACCTGCGCGCGATGATGGCGAAGACCGCCACCCAGGGCACCGCCCGTGCCCCGATGTCCGGCCTGTCCGGACAGATCGGCGCCAAGACCGGCACCGTCGAGGCCGGCGGCAAGGCCACCAACAGCTGGTTCATCGCCTACCGCGGCGACCTCGCCGTCGCCGCCGAGGTCGAGGGCGGCGGCCACGGCAACAGCGCGGCCGGCGTGGCCGCCGCCCAGGTACTGAAGGCGGGCGGCAAGGGCTGACGCCCACCCCCGCGCGACCGCGGCCCCGGCGCGACCGCCGGAACCCGTGCTGCGGTCGCGCGGGGCCGACCGCCGGGCTACCGCGCCCCGGATCGCCAGCGGGGCGCCTCGTCGTCCGGGGTGTCCGGGCTGGCGAAGTGGAACGGGACGGACAGGTGCTCGGCCAGGGCCCGGCCGGCCCGCTCGGCGGCCTCGGCGGCGGCGAGGCGTCCGGTGGTGACGCCCTCCCGGTCCAGCCAGCGCCTGCCCGAGGTGGTGGTGACGGTCGCCAGCGACCGTTCCTCCGCCGGGTCCTCGGTGACCGCCACCAGGACGGTGAACCAGTCGTGGACGGTGTCGCCGTCCCAGATCACCTCGACCGCCACGATCCGGCTGCCGGACCCGGCGGCGCGGCGGGCCAGCGACTCCAGGTCGAGCGGGCTGTCCGGCCTGTGGGCGACCCGGTCCCCGTAGTGCTGGTAGCGGTCGCCGGCGATCATCTGGGCGGTCCCCACGCCGATGCCGTCGGACCGGAAGCCGATGTCGGTGATGACCCGTACGGCACCGAGCAGGGCGTCCTGGAGGACGTACCCGTCGATCTCGTCGCGGATCCCCTGCGGCAGTCCCTCGAACCACGCTTCCCTGGCCGCCTGGTGCATGGCCATTCCCGGCCCCCTTCCCCCCAGCCCCACAGCCCCACAGCAGGGCGCCCACGGTAGGGCCCCGCGCCACTGTAGCCGGACCGGAAAACCGCTTGCGCAGGCGGAGTTCGGGTGCCACCATCGGCGCCATGATCACGAGAATCGAGCCCCTCACCCGCTGGTGAGCGCGACCTCCGGGCCCCCGTCGCCCGAACTCCGACCCAGTCTGTACGAGCACGCCGTGCGCCTGCACCGGCTCACACCGGACGGCCCGCTCCCCCGCGACGGGGAGCCGTACCCGGACGACGATCGGCCGCGCCCCGAGGCGCCCGAGGACCGGCGGCAGGCGGGCGTCCCGGTCGCCCGCGTGCTGGACGAGCACTTCGCGAAGCCGTCCGGGCCCCGGGCACTCGCCGACGCCGTCCGGGACCTCGACGTCCCGATCCACCCCAACGACGACATCGCCGCAGCCGCCCGCCGGGCCGACGCCGAACGCGTCCGGCATACAGGGCGGTGGCTGGTGCGCCACGGGACCTCCGAGGGCACCGTCACCGTCGGGCTCGCCCTGCTCGCCGAGGCCGGCACGACGGACGACGCCCCACTGATCCGGACCATCGGACTGCTGTCCAACACCTTCGGGCCGCTCGCGGCCCGCGCCCTCGAACGCCTCGACGGCGGTACGGAGCAGTTGCTCTGGCTGGCCGACCGGGTCACCGGCTGGGGACGGGTCAGCGTCGTCGAGGCGCTCTGCCGGCTCGACGACCCGGCCGCCCGCCCCTGGCTGCTGCGCAGGGCGATCGACGGCGACTTCCTCAACGGCTACGTCGCGGGCAAGGTCGCCATCGCGGCCCGACTGCACGAGGCGGCCACGGAGTTGGGGCGGGACGTCGAACTGCTCGACCACACCGGGCGCCTCCTGTCCATGCTGACGCACAGCTCGGGCATGGGGATGACCCTGCGCCACTACCCGCACGCCGCAACCGTCCTGACAGCCCACGCCCGTCACGTCGGCGGCGCGCCGCCGACCGTGCGGCGCTTCGGCATCGTCGCCACGCTGGCGCTGCACCTGGCCACCGAACCGGTCGAGGACTCCGGCTGTACCGAGGCCCGGCGCGACGCGCTCCTCGCCTCCTACTGCGCGCTCCTCGACCGCGAGGACTGGTGCGGGACGGCCCGCGCCGCCCTGGCCGCGGGCGACGACTGGCTCCACTGGTTCGCGGGCCACAGCGCGTCCCGGCTGCCCCTGCGGGCCTTCGAGGGCCGGCGGACGGCCACCGACGACCCCGGGGAGGAGAACCGATGACCCGGACGACCCGCACGCACTCGGCGGCGGAGGCGGTGCGCCCACCGGGCGAACTCCACGCCGCCCGGCCGGAGCTGCGACCGTGACCGCGGCCGTGACCGCGGCCGGCGGAACGCCGCCGCCCGCCACCGCACTCCGCCCGGCCCCCGCACTGGTCGACCCGACCGCCCGGCTGCGGACGTCCTTCCTGGCGGCGGTGGCCGAGTACCGGGCCGACCCCGGCCGCCCCGTCCCCTGGTTCGTCACCGACGTCGACCCGCCGGCGCTGACCGACGCCGCCGCCTTCGACGCGTACGTCACCCGACTGCTCGCCGAGCGCACCGAGGCGGGCGCACGCCCGGACGCGGCCGTGCCGATGACGACGCTGTGGTGGGCCGACGGCACCGACCTGCTCGGCAGGATCGCGGTCCGGCACCGCCTGACCCCGCGACTGGCGCGGATCGGCGGGCACATCGGCTACGACGTGCGGCCGGGCGCCCGACGCCGGGGGCACGCGACGGCGATGCTCGCCGCCGCCCTGCCGGTCGCCGCCGCGCTCGGCATCGCGGAGGCGCTGCTGACCTGCGACGAGACGAACACCGCGTCCCGGCAGGTGATCGAGGCCAACGGGGGCCGGCTCACCGGCTCGGACGCCGGCAAGCTCCGCTACCTGCTGCCGACGGCCTGAGGGCGCTCGGCCGCGCCCGGAACGGCCGGCAGTCGGTCGCCGGTCACCGGTCGCCGGTCACCGGTCACCGGCAGACGGTCGCCGGTCGAGTGGCCGCTCAGTGGCGGGTGAGCCGGAAGACCGGGTATCCGGGGGCGACCCGGAGCAGGTCCTCGGCCGGGGCGTCCGGGCCGATCCCGTCGAAGAAGTAGCCGACCTCCCACTTCCAGTGGCGCAGGTAGGCGCGCAGCACCTCCGGCTTGTCGGCGTCCGGGAGTTCGACGGCGTGGAAGGCCTCGGTGCGGCGCCCGACGCGCAGTTCGCCGGTGCCGGCGACCCGCAGGTTGCGGACCCACTGGGTGTGGCCGCGCGGGGCGACCAGGTAGCGCTCACCGTCGTGGGTGAGCAGGTTGACCGGGTTGGTACGCCACTCGCCGCTCTTGCGGCCGCGCACGGCGAGCACCCGGGAGCCCCAGAGGCTGATGCCGGCCCGGGTGAGCGCGGCGACCGCGTCGTTGAGCAGCCGGAGGGCGACGGCGCCGAGGCGGGTGGTCGGCATCACCACCCGGGTGGCGGGGTCGGCCGGCTGCCGCTTCTTCTCCGGGTTCTCGTTCCGGGTCATCGGTGTCCCTCGATTCCGTGAGGCTGTGCGATTCCGCGAGGCGCGCGACTGCTGATCCTTTTCGAGAGCACTGCTCTCGCTTCGACGTCTCCAGCATGACACCGGCGGGCGATCCGGGCAAGAGCAGTGCTCTCACTTGTGTGCACCGATCCCCCCTGTGGCAGGCTGTCCCCATGCCAGCGATCCGGACCGCCCGCGAACGGGCCCGCGAGGAACTCACCCGCGAGATCAAGCAGGAAGCGCGCCGCCAACTCGCCTCCGTCGGCGCCCAGCAGCTGTCGCTCCGGGCCGTCGCCCGCGAGCTGGGCATGGCCTCCTCCGCGCTGTACCGCTACTTCGCCGGCCGGGACGAGCTGCTCACCGCGCTGATCATCGACGCCTACGACGAACTCGGCGACGTCGCCGACCGCACCCTGGCCGGGGCCGCGCAGGACACCCCGCGCGACCGCTGGTGCGCCCTGTGGTCCGCCACCCGCGACTGGGCCCGCGCCAACCCGCACGAGTTCGCCCTGGTCTACGGCACCCCCGTACCCGGCTACTCCGCGCCCCGCGCCACCGTCGAACCCGCCGCCCGGCTGCCCCTCGCCCTGCTCGGCGTCGTCCGCGACGCCCCCCTGCGGCCCACCCCGCCCGGCCCGCCGCCACGGGGCGCCCTGCCCGACCAGCTCAGCGCGCTCGCCGCCGCCCTCGCCCCCGGCCTCCCCCCGCACGTCCTCGCCCGCGCCGTGTCGGCCTGGGTCCAGCTCGTCGGCCTGATCGGCTTCGAACTCCACGGCCACCTGGTCGGCTCGCTCGACCCGGCAGGCGACCTGGTCGCCTGGACCGCCGAGCAGACCGCCGACGCCCTCGGCCTCTGACACCCGTCGGCGCCGCCGGCACCCGCCCGGACCGCGACCACGGACCCGGCCCGGCCACGGGCGCAGGCCTCAGCCCGGCCGCACCCGCCCCGCCCGGCCCTCCAGGTACCGCTGCTCGGCGAGACTGGGCGTGGCCCGGCCGGCACGGCGGTAGTGCTCGTACGCCCCGGCCGGGTCGCCGCCCTTCTCCAACAGGTGCGCCCGGACCGACAGCAGCCGGTGGTGCCCGGCCATCCGGGCGTCCGCATCCAGGGTCGCCAGGAGCGCCAGCCCGGCCTGCGGGCCCTCGACCTCGGCCAGTGCGACGGCCCGGTTCAGGGTGACCACCGGATTGGGCGCGACCCGCTCCAGGATCAGGTAGAGCCCGTGCACCTGCCGCCAGTCGGTGTCCCCGGCGGAGGCCGCGTCGGCATGCGTGGCCGCGATCGCGGCCTGCAGCCGGTACGGCCCCAGCGACGGCACGGCCAGCGCCTCCTTGACCAGCGCGGTGCCCTCGTCGATCAGCGCACGGTCCCACGCCGTACGGTCCTGCTCCTCCAGCGGGACCAGATCACCGGCGGCCGTCGTCCGGGCCGGCCTACGGGCGTGGGTCAGCAGCATCAGCGCGAGCAGCCCGGCCACCTCGCCGTCCCCGGGCAGCTGCGCGTACACCGACCGGGTCAGCCGGATCGCCTCGCGCGCGAGGTCGGCGCGGTCCAGCTCCCCGCCCGACGACGCGGTGTACCCCTCGTTGAAGATCAGGTAGAGCACGTGCAGGACGACCCGCAGCCGCTCCTCGCGGTCGGCGTCCCCGGGCAGGCCGAACGAACTGCCCGCGGCCCTGATCCGCTGCTTGGCCCGGCTGATCCGGGCCGCCATCGTCGCCTCCGGCACCAGGAAGGCGCGGGCGATCTCCGCCGTGGTCAGCCCGCCGACCGCCCGCAGCGTCAGGGCGGTCTGCGAGGCGGCGGTCAGCGCCGGGTGGCAGCACAGGAACAGCAGCAGGAGCGTGTCGTCGGTGTCCGGCACCTCCTCCGGCACCACCTCGGCGGCTGCCGTCGCCGACTCCCGCTCGCGCCGCGCGCGGTCGCTGCGCACCTGGTCGACCAGCCGCCGGGAGGCGACCGTCACCAGCCAGCCCCGCGGATTGTCCGGCACCCCCTCGGACGGCCACTGCACGGCGGCGGCGAGGACCGCTTCCTGGACCGCGTCCTCGCACCCCTCGAACCGGCCGTACTTCCGCACCAGCGTGCCGAGGACCTGCGGCGTGAGCCCACGCAGCAGGTCCTCGATGCCCGGTCCTCGCCCTGGTGCCGGCGGGATGGGTGGTGCCGGTGCCGGTGTCGGTGGTGGTGTCGGTGCTGTCATGCCTCCAAGTTTCCGTCGGAGAACATCACCTGTCGCACCTCGACACCCAGGCCCTCGATCCGGGTGTCCGGGATCCGGGCCGCCAGCGCGACCGCCCGGTCCTTGTCCTCGCAGTCGATCAGGTAGAAGCCGCCCAGGAACTCCTTCGCCTCCAGGAACGGCCCGTCGGTCACCACCGGCTGCCCGTTGCGGACCGTCACCACGGCGGCCTGCGACGGATCGACCAGCGCCTGCGTCAGGATCAGCTCACCCGACTCCTTCAACTCCTCGATGAACCGGCCGTGCCCGACGCCGATCGCCTCCTTCTCCTCGTCGGTCAGCGCGTCCAGCACGGCCGGGTTGATGTGCAGGCTGATCAGGAACTTCATCTCGTGACTCCCTCGGGTGTACGGGCCTCGGCAGGGCCCTCCGGACCGTGGTCGGAGCCGACGCCGCAGTCTTGACGTCCTCCTTGACGTCCTCCTTGACGTCCTCCTCGACGTCCTCCTCGACGTCCTCCGCCGGAGAGGCCTGCACGGATTCTCCCGCGGCCGGCCGGGAGTGCCCCGGCGGGCCCCCGACGCGCCGCCGTCCGTGAACTCGCCCCCGCCGTAGGTGGGTTCCCGCAACGGGCCGGTCAGTCGGAGTTCTCCCAGACCAGGACGCCCGGGCCGTCGGGAGTGACCACCGGGACCCAGGCCTCGGCCAACTCCGCGAGCCTGGACTCGTCCAGCACGAGGGAGGGCGGGTACGGCTCGTCGTACCGATCCGCACCGTAGATGCCCAAGTCGTCCACGAGGGAGCGCAGTCGGGCCGGCTCGTCGGGCTGCCACACCCGGCCGCGGGTGCCGTAACCCTTCAGCTCGCCGACGAAGAACGCCTTCAGGTCCGTGTCCGGGTCCGTCCCGTAGTGCGGGGACAGGTAACCCTCCTGCTCGTACTGCGCGCAGGCGTAGCCCCCGCACTGGGTCCGGTAGACGACACCCGTGGGCGCCGCCACGATGACGAACACCCAGCCCCCGCCGCAGCCGTCGGGGTCGAGGTAGACGTGACGTTTCGGAGGGCCGCTCCGGCCCGGGTCCGTCATCGGGTCTGCCGTCCCGTCCGTCATCCGGTCCGTCATCGGGTCACTCTCCGGTGTGAGTCGGTGCCGGTCACTGAAAGGATGCCCCAATGCCTTCCTCCTCCCGTACGGATTCCGCTCCTTCGGGCTCCCCGCTGGTCGAAGCCCGGCTGCGCGGCGTCGCTGCCAACCCCGGCGCGCCGTCCGGGGTCCTCCTGCGCCTGCTGGACCCGTCGGCACGCCCGGCGTGGCGGACCCTGTGCGAAGGGCGCGCCCTTCCGGCGGAGGTCGTCGAGGCGGTGCTCGCCCACCCGGACCGCGCGGTGCGCGGCGCGTTCGCCCGCAACCGGTACGTGCCGCCCGAGCAGCGCGGCCGGCTGGTCGACGACCCCGACGCCCTGGTCCGGGCCCGGCTGGCGGGCGGACCCCGTCCACGCTTCGGCACCGTCGAAGCGCTGCCCCCCGACGTGCTGGAAACCCTGATGACCGCGCGGGACGGCGAGCACCCGGACGGGCTGCTGACCGCCGCCGAGATCGCCTCCGAGCTGGACTTCTCCCAGCAGATCCCGCACGAGTTCCACCGCCGGATGCTCCACCACCCGAACCCCGGGCTGCGGGCGAAGGCCGCGGGCCAGTGGCTGTGGCTCACCGCCGCGCAGCGCGAGGCACTGCTCGCCGACCCCGAGCCCGCGGTGGCCGAGGCGGCGCGGCGGCACAGGCGGCACCTGGACCCGGCGGCGATGGAGGCCGACCTGCCGGAGCAGGACTGCCACGCCCGGAACCTCCTGCTGATCAACTACGCCGTCTCCCCCGCCGTGGCGCAGCGCTGCCTCACGGACGGCCGCGACCTGTCGTCGCTGGCCCGGAACCCGCACACGCCCCGCGAGTTCCTCACCCGCCTCGCCCGCGACCCCGACCCCGACGTGCGCGAACGCGTCGCCGCCCGAGCCGACGCGGACCCGGCGCTGCTCGCCGAACTGGCCCGGGACCCGGTGGCCGCCGTACGGACCCGGGCCCTGCTGCACCCCCTCCCCCGCACCCGGCCGGAACAGCGGGCCATCGACCGGATCATCGGACTGCCGGCCGAACGGGTCGGCCCCGTCGGCGAGATGTTCGTCGAACCGGAGCCGGGCTGGTACGAGGCGTGCGCGTCCTCCCCGGAGCCCGTCCTGCGCCGGGTCGCCGCGACCTGCTCCCGGCTGCCGCGGGACGTGGTGCAGCGCCTGGCCGAGGACCCGGACGAGGACGTGCGGCACATCCTCGCCTACAACCACCCGCTGGCCCCGCCCGCGATCGTCCTCGACGCCTTCCTCGCCACGCCCGGACAGCGCCCCTACCTGCTCACCCTGGCCCGGCTCCCCCGCACCGGGCTGGGCCCCCTCCTCGACCACGAGGACCCCGAGGTGCGCGCCCTGGCCGCCGCCGACACCGGCCTCGCGGGGCCACCCGTCCGGGAACTGACCGACCCGGACCCGCGGGTCCGACGGGCCGCGGCGGCGAACCCGCTGCTGCCCCTCGACCTGCTCGAACGCCTCCTGTCCGGCCCGTCCCTCCCGGACGGATCGCCGCCGGCCTCGGCCTCGGTCTCGGCCTCGACGCCGGCCTCGATCCCCGCCCCGGTCTCCGCCGACCCGGCCCTCGTCGAGGGCGCGGCCGCCAACCCGGCCCTGTCCGCCGAACGCCTCCACGCCCTGCTGGACGGCAGCGGGCTGCCCACCGGCGGGAGCCGGCCGGTGGACACCGATCGGTAGGCTCCGGTGCCATGTTCGAGTACCACGGGTGGATCAACGTCCTGGAGACCGCCGAAGCCGAGGACGACGACATCCGCGTCGTCGAAGCCCGACTGCGGGAGATCGCGGACGGCATCCGGCGGCGGATCGACGACCTCGCCTCCCCGTACCTGCTCGACCTGCGGTGGATGAACGGGTCGCTCTTCCTCCACCTCGGCGGCCAGGCGAACCACCGGGCCCCGTCGCTCCTCGACCTCTTCCGCGAAGTCGGCGAGCGCGCGCCCGGCTCGTACGGCCTGCTGCACGTGCGCGACGACGAGGACGGCGCGCACGGGAACGACGTCCGGGTCCTCCGGATGGTCCGGGGCCGGGTCACCGAGCACACCGAGGCGCTGCTGTCGCCGTGCATCCCGGTGCTGGAGGACCCCTTCGCGGGCTGAGCGCACGCCGGTCCCGGTCGGCGGACCGCCCGGGACGCCCCTGGCTGCCGGTCCGTCAGTAGTCGGGCAGGTCGAAGGCGGTGGCGTCCTCGCGGCGCCGGTGGCGATCAGGGCGTGACCCCGCCCGCCGCAACACCCCGGCGCGGTGCGATCATCCTCGGATGCGCGCGATCGACGAACTGACCGAGGTGGACGATCCGGCGTGGCCGGAGCTGCAGGCGGCGCTCGCGGGGAGTCCGGTGCCCGCCCGGGTGCTGCCCGCCGACCGCGAGGAGGGGCGCCGCTGCCTGCTGCAGCTGCAGGTCACCGCCCGTTCCGTGCTCGGCTCCCTGGTGCTGAACACCGGCGGAATGCTCCTGGACCACGGCTGGGTGCGCGTCTTCGGCGGCGGCCCGGCCGCGGCGGGCGGCCTGCCGAGCCTGGGGCAGGTCAACGGGTTCCCCGGCGCGTTCGACCCGGCCTGGCACCCGGCGGCCGGTCTGGTGGTCGGCCACGACGCCGTGGGCGGCGTCTTCACGCTCAACGGCCACGACCCCGCGGCGGCGGGCCGTCCGGGCGTGCCTGGGCAGATGACCTACTTCGCCCCCGACACACTGGAGTGGGAGGCCCTGGACATGGGCCACTCCGCCTGGGTGTCCTGGCTCCTCTCGGGCGGCCCGGAGGCGTTCTACGAGGGGCTGCGCTGGCCCGGCTGGCGTACCGAGGCCGGGGAGCTCGCCCCCTCGCAGGGCATCACCGTCTACCCGTTCCTGTGGTCCGAGGAGGCGCAGGCGGACCTCTCCGCCACGACCCGGCGGGCCGTGCCGATGCGCGAAGTCCTCGGGGTCGCGGCCGAGTTCGCGGGACGGCTGGGGCCGGGCGACCCGGGCTTCCTCGGCGCCGTGTAGGGCGGGCCGCGGCATCGGATGGCGTAGTACTTCTCGCGCCGCCCATGGGGGTTGAGAAGACTGACCAGCGTGTCCTCCACCGTGAACGCCGGAACCTCCCGCCACGAGCGGGTCCTTGTCGACGCGCTGCGGGCTGCGGCCTCACGCGGCGCGCTGACCGCCGAGGCCGTGGTCCTCGCCCAGGGGCTGCTGCAGAGCCCGTCCCCCTGGCCGGCCGGCATGCCCCGCCGGGGCAACGGCGGCGCCAGCTTCCGCAACGCCTGGCGCATCGCGCGCAGGTCGCCCGCCCTGGCGTACGTCGAGGGCTACGTGATCGAGGGCGACGGCGCCGTGACCCACCACGCCTGGTGCGTGGACGGCGACGGCCACGCCCTCGACCCGACCTGGCCCGACGGTCGCGCCCGCGCCTACGCGGGCATCGGCATGGCCCTGCCGTGGGTCGCGGCCGTCCAACTGCGCACCTGCACCCGGACCCGGTTCCCCGGCGTCCTGGACCCGGCGGTCCAGCACACCCGGGACGCGGACCGCGTCCTGACGTACGGCGTTCCGGTGGAGGCGCTGCTCCGGCTCGGCCGGGAGCTGCCGGCCGGATCGGTGTCCCGCCCGCCGGGGGCCCGGCTGCCCGACCTGGTCGCCTGAGCCGACGGTCGGCCGCCGGGGTGAACGGGCAGGGCGAACGGGCGGGGCCAACAGGCGAGGTGGACGGGCGGAGTGGACGGGCGGAGTGGACGGGGCCGGAACCTGAGCGGACGTACGGGCGGGCCGCCGGGCACCTCCGGGCCGTACCCGGCGGGTCGCGGGTCGGACCCCGCTCCACCGCACGGCACCGACAACTCGCCTCCCCCGCAGTAGGCTTCCGCAGGAGTGCCGTCGACGGGGAGGGTCGGAATCATGCTCGGCTGGTGGATCGGCGTGACGGAACTGTCCCCCGAGGAGATCGACCGGGCCGGCCGCGAGCAGTTCCGGGCGGCGCTCCTCGCGACGTGGGAGGTCGGCGTGAGCGGGATCGGCTGGGTCGAGGAATTGGTGGCCGCGGGCAAGGCCGAACAGCTGCTGCACGGCGGCTACCCGAACCGCTACACGGCCCGCGCGGAGCACGTCCTGCCGCTGTTCGCCGCCGGCGCGGTGCCGGGTGCCGGTTCCGGGCCGTTCTCCCGGGTGATCCGCGCGATGGAGTCGGATCCGGAGCGGATCGCCGCGTGTCCGGCCGACCGGCTGTTGACGATCCAGGCCTGGGACCTGTCCTGAGTTCGCCGGGGTAGGTGACGGCGGGCACGGGCGCCTCGGGTGTTCGGCGCTCCGGGCTCAGCGCTCCGGGTCTTCGGCGCGCCGGGTCTTCGGCGCGCCGGGTCTTCGGCGCGCCGGGCTCAGCGCCCGTGCCCCGAGCCGGAGTTCACTTCCAGACATCGGGATCGGCGAGGCGGGACGGCGGCCGGGTCCCACCGGCGACCGGTGGTGCCCAGGGCCCGGCAGCGGTCGTCGCCGACGGCGGTAGCGGTGGCGGTGGCGCCCAGGCCGTCGGCTCGGGCAGGAATTCGAACGGGTGGCCGCCCCGGTCGATGACGACCGTGCCGCTGCGCCCGGCGCTGGTCCAGTCGAGTTCGAGGTGCCAGTCGACCTCGGACGACGAGCGGGGTGTGATCGCGAACAGCTCCGGGTCGCCGTTGGTGACCGTGTAGGGGAAGTCGGGAACCCCCGGAGATGCCACGACGAGCAGCGGGGGTTCGGCGTCCAGGTCGACCTCGAAGCCCCGCTCCCCGAAGGACTCGCCGATCCCGGCGGTGAAGGCAGCCGGACGCGCCGGCCTGCGCGCGTCGATGACGGGCCGCAGCCCGCGCAGCACGACCGCCTGCGCCGTGAGCCCCTCGACCAGCACCTTCACCCCGACGCAGACGTTCCTCAACCCTCGCTCGTCGGCCTCGTAGGAGACGCAGTTGCTGCTGGTGCCGAACAGCTCGACGGAGACCACCGGCGCCACACCCGGGTGCCGAACGCCGTCGGACGCCACGTGGATGTCACCGATGATCATGTCCGCCTGGATCACCGGGCCGTTGACCTCGCCGCTGATCCGGTTGACGGTTCGGAAGCCGCGCGAGTGCTCCGGGTCCTGCTCGGGCATGTCTGGTTCCTCCCCCGTCCGACGGCCGGACCGCTTCGGCCGGACCGCTCGGTCGGCAGCCTCGCACAGGGACGGCCCGACCGGAAGTGGCCCCGTCGGGAGGCCCGGAGTGGCCCACGGGGCCCGGTCGGCAGGGGTCCCGGCCCCCGCCGACCGGCCTCGGGCGGTGTGTCCCGGCGGCCTCAGCCGGCGAGGCCCGCGAGGCGTTCCGCCACCTCCACCGGGCCCGGCATCGCCGCGATCTCGGCGCTGACCTCGCGGGCCGTCCCGGCCAGGGCCGCGTCGGTGAGCAGCCGGTCGAGAAGTTCCGGGCCGATCTCCTCGGCGCCCGCACTGAGACCGGCGCCGCGGTCGCGAACCGCCTCGGCGTTGATGAAGCGGTCGGAGCCGTCGGGCAGGGCGAGTTGCGGGACGCCCGCGTCGAGGGCGGCGAGCGCGGTGCCGCTGCCGCCGTGGTGGATCGCGGCGGCGCTGGTGCCCAGCAGGGCCCGCCAGGGCACCCAGCCGTAGGCGTGGACGTTGTCGGGCAGGGTGCCGAGCGTGGCGAGGTCGAGTTCGCCGGTGGCCAGGACGAAGTCGGCGTCGACCTCGGCGGCGGCCGCGATCACCCGCTCGATCCTGGTCAGGCCGTCGGTCTTGGGCGGTACGGTGCCGAGCGTGACCGCCACCCGCGGGCGGTGGGCGGTTGCGGCCAGGGGCTCGGGGAGGGCGCCTTCGCCGTTGTAGGCGACGGGCCGCAGCGTGCAGCCGTACCGTTCGGCCCCGGCCATGCTCGGCGGGGCGAGGTCGACGGTGGTGGCCGGTTCGGGCAGCGGGTCGATTCCGTGTCGGGCGAAGGTGTCGGCCATCTCCGTGAGCATCAGCGCGCGCAGCCCGGGGGTGCGGACGAACCCGAGGTCGTGCTGGACGGCGGGCACGCCCAGGGCGGTCGCCGCGAGGAGGGCGACCGGGAACAGGTACTCGTGGACCACCAGGTCGGGCCGCCACCGCGCGGCGAGGTCGACGGTCGCGTCGGCCACCCTGCTGTTGACGTGGGCGGCCAGCGGGACGAAGGCCTCGCGGTCGGCCGCGTTGGTCTCGACGACCCGCCGCATCAGGTCGGGCCGCTCGGTGCGGCCAGCCTCCCGGATCTCCCGGCGCCAGTCGACGCCGGGGGCGAGCGGCAGGTAGGGCAGCCCGGACTCGGCGACCGGCTCGCCGCCGTCCATCGAGGCCACCGCGACCTCGTGGCCGAGTTCGCGCATCGCCCGGGCCAGCGGGACCAGCGGGAAGAGATGGCCGACGCCGGGCGCGCCGGCGAACAGTACACGCATCGGATTCCTCAGCAGGGGACGGACGGGATCAGCGGTCGGCGGCCGGGTCGGCGGCCTCGGCGGCGGCGCGGTGCAGGGCCGCTTCCAGGCCGTTCAGCACCGCGTTGCAGTCGCGCTGCAGGGTCTCGGCGTCGACGGCGCTGAGCAGGTAGACCCCGAGCCAGTTGCGCGAACCCGCGGAGGGGTCGAAGGCGGGCACCGGCTGCCCGGCCGGCATGGCGAAGCCGGGGACGGCCTCGATGGTGCTGCCCGGGGACAGCAGGCTCGACCAGTCCACGGCCCGGGGGTTCCACACCGGCCGGGTGCGCCAGGGCAGGCCGAACGCGTCGGCCGGGACGACGGCGACCGAGGCGGCGGCCCGGACCCCCTCGGTGAGCATGGCCTCGGGGTAGTCGACCGGCTCGCCGAGCAGCTGGCGGACGAGCATCCCGATCGGGTCGAGTCCGAACACCTCGTGGACCTGCCGGGTCGTCAGCAGGCCGCCGAAGCGGGCCGCGGTCTCGATGACCACCAGCTCGCCGTCCTTCATCAGCTTGAGCTCGGTGTGGGTGCCGCAGTTCTCCAGGCCGAGCGCGTCGACGGCCTGCCGCGAGACCTCCTCGATCCGGCGCTGCAGCGGCACCGCCATGACGGAGGGCGAGGTACTGGCCACCTCGACGAAGGACGGCACGGTCGGCAGTTTGGCGGTGATGGCCAGCGGACGGTACACGCCGTCCGCGACGATCCCCTCCACGCTCACGTAGTCGCCGTAGCCGGGCTCCTCGTACCAGCCCTCGGTGGATCCCTGGGCGATCTCCTCGACCAGTCGGTCCCGGTCGGTGTCCGGGGCGTAGAGCTCGTTCATGCCGACCCGGCTGCCGGCCTGCAGTCCGCGCTCGATCTCGCCCCACGCCGGGGCGGCGTCCGCGGCGGAGTCGAGCACGATCTGGGCGACCGAACCGGCGCCCCAGGCGGGCTTGAGCAGCAGCGGGGGCGTGAACTCGGCCAGCGCGGCGTCCAGGTCCGCGAGGCTGTCGACCCGGCGGAACCCGGGGATCGGCACCCCTGCGGCGGCCCAGGCCTCCCGCATCAGCCGCTTGTCACGGGCCCGGACGATCCCCTCGCCCGGTCCGGCCAGGCCGAGCCGGCTCGCGGCGTGCGCGACGGCCAGCACCGCGAACTCCGAGAGCGTCAGCACCGCGTCGGCGCCGATGGACTCGGCGTGCTCCACGATCAGGTCGACCAGGGCGTCGCCGCGCGGCGCCTCCGGGACCAGCTCGATGCCGGTGCAGCGGGGCCGCCACACCTCCTCGGCGGTGGTGGGCAACGGCGCCAGCGCGAGGACGTGCAGTTCCCCGCAGTCGGCGATCCGGGGGAAGGCGTACTCGAGCGGGGCTCCGCCCTTGACGTAGACGTACAGGATCCGTTTCACGGTGCTTTCTCCTGAAGGAAGTTCACTCGGCCCGGGGCACGGTCGGCCCCGGGCCCGGTCGGCCGGTGCGGCCGCGGGTGATGTGGTTGCGGCTCGGTGCGGCCGCGGGTGATGCGGTTGCGGGCGGTGCGCTCGCGGGCGGCGGCGGGCGCACGGCCGGGCGGGGGCCACCGCCCGGCCGTGGGTCGGCCGGCCGTGGCGGCGCGCCCGGCCCGGGGTCAGCCGGCGGTGCGGAAGGGCCGCAGCTGCAGCAGGTTGACCCGGTCGCCCTCGATCGCCCACTCGATGTCGATCGGGGCGGAGTGGCTCTCGTCTGGCGAGAAGTGCGACTGCAGCAGCCGGCTGATCAGGGCGAGCCGGCCCACGACCTCCTTGGTCGCGGTGTCCAGGTCGGCGGCGGCGGTGCCCAGCGAGACGGTGCGGCTGCCGCCCTCCATGGTGTTGCAGAGGTACTGGAGCGGGGCTCCCTCGCCGGTGACCACCTCGGTCACCGAGCGCGGCGAGATGTTGAGGTAGACGCTGCGGAAGTCCTGCGGGCTCAGCGGGTTGCAGGTGACCAGGACGCCGCCGACGGTGGCGCCGACCTGTTCCTGGACGACCACGCCCATGCGGCAGTGGTCCAGCGGGATGCCGGCCTGGTGCCGCAGCCGTACGGCGCGCGGCGACAGCAGCGAGGCCCACACCTCCCGGACCGCGTCGGCGACCGCGTCCGTGCCGCTGACGTGCGCCACCGACTCGTAGAGTCCGGCGGCCGAGAAGCCGGCCAGGTCCTCGGCGTTGGAGGAGCTCCGGACGACCAGGACGGGCGCGCCGTACAGGTGCCGGTCGAGTGCCCGGTCGATCTCGGTGCGGACCGGGTCGGGCAGCGGGGTGGTGCGGATCAGCCGCTGCGCGTCGAGGCAGAGTCCGTCGACGCCCGCCGTCCCGTCCCGGGGCGCGGGATCGTCCCCGAGCGCGGAGCCGCCCCCGAGCACGGAGTCGTCCCCGGGCACGGAGTCGTCCCGGAGCGCGGAGTCGAGCCGGTCGAGGGCCTCGCGCAGTTCCGGCGAGGAGTCCAGGAAGCGTTGCTGGAGGGAGAACGGCAGCACGATCCCGCGCGGCACGTGGGCGTACTCCTTCACCAGGCGCTGCGCGGCGCAGTCCAGCTCGGCGGTGTCCGCGTCCTCGGGGAGGCCGAGTTGCCGGGCGAGGTAGCGCAGCAGGTTGTCGCGGGGCGGCCGCGGGACGCGGTAGAACCCGAGCCAGCGCGGGGAGCCGTGCTGCAGCAGGTGGGTGAGTTCGCCGAGGTTGGCGGCCTTGGTGCCGAAGCGGACGTGGTCGCCGGCCCGCAGTTCGGTGAGCGGGGTGACGGGGGTGGGCGTGAGGTCGGGCAGGTCCACGGTGACCCGTTCCCCCGGTGCCGGTTCCGGCCGGTCGCCGGCCGCACGCGGCGGCGCGGCGTCGAGGTGGAGGTCGGTGGCGTCGGTGTCGACCCGGTAGTGGACCCACCCGCCGGCCAGTCCGGCCCGCTCGATCCGGTCGAGGGCGCCGATGCCGACGGCGTTGGGGATCCGCCACCCGGCGGCCATCACGTTGATGTGGGAGAGCGGGGTGGTGTGTTCGGTGTGGATGATGCCGGACACCCGGGGGACGTCCTCGGGCACCCGGGGCATCACCACGATGTCGTGCCACGCCAGCGGCTCGGGGTCGGCCCGGTACTCCGCCTCGGAGCGGAACACCCGCAGCCGCCCGTGGGCCTGCCCGGGGTTCAGCGGCACGAACGCGGCCGTGGAGTAGAGCTCGTGGGACAGGACGCGCGGTATCTCGCTCTCCGGGATCGCGGCGACGTAGCCCTCCTGCCGGTGGTTGGCCGGCTTGAGGACCAGCGGCAGCGACGGGTCGATGTGCTCGCGGACCCGGTGGTAGAAGGAGCGCAGCAGGTCCGCGGACATGGTGTCGACGTCGACGGTCTCCAGCGAGAGGAAGGCGTCGGCCGCCCGGCCGTCGTCCGTTTCCGCGGCCGAACCGCCCCGGGTGTGCAGGGCGAGGGTGCCGAGTTGGAAACGGCGGTCGGGATTCCGGTAGACATCGTCATTGAACGAATCAAGCCGACCGGCGAGTTCGTCGATCGTCATGCCGAGGATCTCGCACGCGATGTAGCGGACGTGGAGTGTGCCGTCCGCGCCGTCGATGAAGTGCAGCACCGACTCGGCGCGGTCGAGCACGATTTTCACATAGGGGTAGCCGCCGACGTTGCCGGCGAGCTCGGAGAACTCCTGGAGGGTGAGACTTCCGCCGGTCAGGCGGGGCCGCGTGGTCGCTTCGTTGCGATCCGAACGGGTCATGCGCACAGTTCAGCCATTCGTCATCGTGTACACGATCGGTGTGCACCAGGTCAGAAGGTGGTACGGCTACACACACACTGCCATCAAATCCGAACTTCTGACGAATAGTCAGGTGACATCAAGCCACTGCGCAGCATTTCGGCCATGAAATCGGCCACTGTCAAAAAGCGCGACGGGTATTCCCGCTGTGGCCGAGGTCACAAGATAAAGACACCCGAGCGATCGCGGGGTGCGAAATGCCCCCGAAATGTTGATTCCTGCACGACCCCTGGCATGGAAGTCCGCCCCGCCTGAAACTGTGTCATGTCCAGTATCAGAAGAAATCATGCACGGGTCATGCCGTGACCTTCGCGATGAACGCGGCGAGATTGGCGACGGATCGCCGGACCTTCTCCTCCCGCGTGAGCGACTCGTGTACGACCACGCCCGCGCCGGCATCCTTCAGCCCCCGGACGTACAGCGGGCAGGCGAGGTCGCTGCAGATGTAGGCCCCCACGGAGTTGCCCTGCTGCCCGGCCCTGCCCGCCTTCGCGGCGACCATCAGCGAGACCCCGCCGGTGTGGGTGGTCACGCAGATCGAGCACATGCTGCGCCGCGCCTGCCAGGAGGCCGCGGCGGGGCTGCGCAGCGCGACGGCCACCGGACGGCCGTCCAACTCGGTGGCGAGGTAGGCCCGGTCGGGGGCCTGCGGGTCCCGCCAGCCGAGGAAGTCGAGATCCTCCCAGGGGCGTTCGGCCAGGTCGCGGGGGACGTGCAGGCGCTTGGCCTCGCCCTTGGTGCAGTTCAGGAACGCGGCTCGGATCTCGGCTTCGGTCAGCGGCTTCATATGCGTCAGGCTAGTTTGCCTAAATGGTTTAGGCAAACGCATAATCACCGTCGGAGAGGCGTGGCGACGCCACGCAAGGACGCGCAAGGAGGGCCTTCACGCCTCAAGGGGGCGCGGCAACACCCCGACCGGCGGCCCGGGGCCGGAGCGGAGGCGTCCACGGTCGGAGCGGACCGTCGTCGACGCGAACGCACGCAGACGCACGGACGCGGACCCGGACTCACGGGACGCGCGCGCAGGGGCGCGGGCGCGCACGCAGGGGCACCGTCGCGGCAGGGGCGGCGAGGACACGCATTACCGCTTGACAGAGTGCGTAATACTGTAACGCGCGCGCTCCGGGACGGCGGCGGAGCGGACGACGCGGCCTCCCCTTTCCTGCAGCTCGGAGCACCACATGCACGCCTTCCTCGACCATCCGGGGCCGCTGGCCTTCGCCCACCGGGGCGGCGACCTCGGGCATCCCGAGAACTCGCTGGCGGCGTTCGAGGCCGCCGTCGCGCTCGGGTACCGCTACCTGGAGACGGACGTGCACGCCACCCGCGACGGCGTGCTGGTGGCGTTCCACGACTCCCGTCTCGACCGGGTCACCGACCGCGCCGGAACGGTGGCGGAGCTGCCCTGGGAGACCGTCAGGCAGGCCCGGATCGGCGGCACCGAACCGGTGCCGCTGCTGGAGGACCTGCTCGACGCGTTCCCCGGGACCCGCTTCAACATCGACGTCAAGGCGGCACCGGCCGTCGCCCCGCTGGTCGAGGCGGTCCGCCGGACCGGCGCCTGGGACCGGGTCTGCGTCGGCGGCTTCTCCGACAGCCGGCTGGCCGCCGTCCGCGCCGCCGCCGGCCCCCGGCTCGCCACCTCGCTCGGCCCGCGCGAGGTGGCCCGGCTGCGGCTGCGCTCGCTGGCCGGGCCGCTGCTGCCCGGGCGCGGGGCGCCGTACGCCGGGATCTGCGCGCAGGTGCCGGAGCGGCACCGGGGCGTACGGGTCGTCGACCGGGCCTTCGTCCGGGCCGCCCACCGCCTCGGCCTGCAGGTCCACGTCTGGACTGTGGACGATCCCACACGGATCAGGGCTCTCCTCGACCTCGGTGTGGATGGCATCATGGCCGATCGCATCGACGTCCTCCGGGACGTCCTCGGCGAGCGCGGCTGCTGGACGGACGGCAGTACCGGCTCCAGCACGGTGATGGGGAACCCATGAGCACCACGAATTCGGCGACGCACCTGCCGGACGATCCACCGGCCGGCCCGGCAGCCGACCCGGCGACCACCCCGGCGGACGACGCCGACGGCCGGGCCCTGCGCCGGATGCAGTTCGGTTGGTACATCAACGACTGGGCGAACGCCGCCTTCTCCGCCACCGTCCTGACGGTGTTCCTCGGGCCGTACCTGACCTCGGTGGCCAAGAACGCCGCCGACGCCTCCGGGGACGTGCACCCGCTCGGGCTGTCGATCCGCGCAGGATCGTTCTTCCCGTACACGGTCTCCTTCTCCGTGCTGGTCTCGGTCGCGGTGATGCTGCTGACCGGCACCGTCGCCGACCGCACCGGGCGGCACAAGGAACTGATGTGCGGTTTCGCGTACGTCGGGGCGCTCGCCACGGTGGGGATGTTCTTCCTCGACGGCGACCGCTACCTCCTCGGCGGCGCACTGCTGGTGGTCGCCAACATCGCGTACGCGGTGTCGGTCGCGCTGTCCTACGCCTACCTCCCCGGCCTGGCCGCGCCCGACGAGCGGGACGCCGTCTCCTCCAAGGGCTGGGCCTACGGCTACGCGGGCGGCGGACTGCTGCTGATCGCCAACCTGGCGCTGTTCGAGGGCCACGACGCGCTCGGCGTCTCCTCCGGCACCGCCGTGCGGATCTGCCTGGCCTCGGCCGGGCTGTGGTGGGCCCTGTTCACGATCGTCCCCATGCTGCGGCTGCCCTCCCGGGCCGGCCTCACGCCCGAGCGGGCCGCGGCCAAGGCCGACCAGCCCGCCGCCGGGAGCCTGCGCGAACTCGGCCGCACCCTGAAGGGCATGCGCAAGCACCCGCTCACGCTGCTCTACCTCGCCGCCTTCCTCTGCTACAACGACGGCATCCAGACCGTCGTCTCCCAGGCCTCGCTCTACGGCAGCGAGGAACTCGGCATGGAGCAGACCTCCCTGGTGACCGCCGTCCTCCTGGTCCAGGTGGTGGCGATCGGCGGCGCCCTGCTGCTCGGCCGGATCGCCCAGCGGCACGGCGCCAAGCGGACCATCCTGGGCTCGCTGGTCGGCTGGGTGATCACCCTCGCCCTCGGCTACTTCATGCCCGCCCACCAGCCCGCCTGGTTCTACGCGCTGGCCTGCATGATCGGCCTGGTCCTCGGCGGCAGCCAGGCGCTCTCGCGCTCGCTGTTCTCCCACCTCATCCCGGCCGGCCGGGAGGCCGAGTACTTCAGCCTCTACAAGGTCAGCGACCGCGGCACCAGCTGGATGGGCCCGCTGGTGTTCGGCCTCGCGTACCAGATCACCGGCAGCTACCGCTCGGCGATCATCTCGCTGCTGGTGTTCTTCGTGATCGGCTTCGCGGTGCTCGTGAAGGTCCCGCTCCGCCGCGCCATCGAGGCGGTCGGCAACCCGGTGCCCGAACGGCTCTGACGGGCGGTCGCCGGGATTCCCCGGCCATCCGGTTCTCCGGTCATCCGGTCCTTCGGCCATCCGGAGGGCCGGATTTCCTTTTCCCGGTCAGGAGCGCGGCCGGGCCCGGTTCCACCCGGGCGGCACCGGGGTCGTCGCGGCCGCCGCCCCTGCCGACGACCGGCAGGCCGGGCGCGGCACCCGTTGCGGCCGCCGGCGGGGTGGGTAGGGCACCGGCTGGAAACGACCCTACGGAAGGCGGCACACCGTGATCGACTACGACCTCCTGGCCCGACGGGCGCTCGCCCTGGGATTCGATCGGCTGGCCGTCGGCGTGGTCGTCCTCGACGCCTCCGGACGGGTGCTGGTGCTGCGCCGCCGCGCCGACGACGCGCTCCCCGGGTTCTGGGACTACCCGGCCGGCGGCCTGGAACCCGGCGAGGCCGTACGGGCCGGCGCGCTGCGCGAGCTGGTCGAGGAGACCGGCATCACGGCCGGCCCCGAGGACCTGGAGTACCTGCGGACGCTGGACTTCACCGACGCCGGGGGCCGCAGGTTCCGCCAGTTCGTCTTCACCACCACCGTGCCCGACGGCACCCCGGTGACCCTCACCGAGCACGACCGCTTCGCCTGGGCCGACCTCGCCGACCCGCCGCCGACCAGCGACGGCTACCGCGACGTCCTCGCCTTCGTGCACCGGCACCGGGCACAGCCCGGCTGGCGGCCGATCAGCCGGTACGTGCGCGACATCGCCCTGTCCAACCTGTACGGGTCGTTCTACGTCACCGACTCCGCCGGGCGGGCACTGTGCCTGCGCAACGCCCTCGACCCGGACCGCTGGCAGTTCCCCGGCGGCGACACCGACCCCGGCGAATCCCCGTGGGACACCGCGCTGCGCGAGGCCCGGGAAGAACTCGGCCTCGACCTCGCGGCCGAGAACCCCGAGGTCGTCGCCCGCCAACAGCTGCTCGCCGTGGTGCACTTCTCCCCCGGCGCCTACTGGCCGCTGCACCAGACCGGCCACGTCTTCTGGGGCGGACGGCTCGACGACGAGCAGCTGCGCCGGATCCGGCTCTCCCACGAGCACACCGAATGGGCCACCCGGAGCCTGCACGACTGGCACTCCGTCATGCGGCCGGCCGACTACCGCCGGCTGCTGCTGGTCGACCGCGCCCGCCGCTCCGACCTCACCCTCTACGGCGAGCGCCCGGCGACCGGCGCCGTCGACCGGCACGGCGTCGCACGGGACTTCGAGGGCGTCGTCGTGTTCGTGACCGGCCCGGACGGCGGACGCCTCCTGCTGAACCTGCGCGACGACGGGCCGGGCACCGCCCACCCCGGCCTGTGGACCCCGATCGGCGGTCGGCGCGAAGGCCGGGAGACCGCGTACGAGACCGGCGCGCGGGAGGTGCTGGAGCAGGCCGGCGTCCGGGCCGACGGGCTGCGTGCCCTCCCCGGCCCCCGGCACCCCGACCTCCACGAGTCCACCGTCGTGCTCCACGGGACGTACGCCGGGCCGGAGTCCGGCCTGGTCCTCGGCGGGGGCCGGGCCGTCCGCCCGGTCCCCCTCGACGAGCTGCGCGGGCTGCGGACCCCGGCGTACCTGGCGCACTACCTCCCGCAACTCGCCCGGCCCGCCCGGCCCGCCGGCCGGTAGCGGTGGCCCTGGCCGGAGAGGGTCCGGGGCGGGCCGCCCCCCGAAGAGGCCCGCCCCGTACCTCCGTCAACAGCCGATGTAGCGCATGGTGACGCCGGTGAAGTGCGTCCCCGACGGGGCGTAGAGCGTGATGGCGCGGGACTTCCCCTTGCCGCCCGCCCAATCGCTGTCCACGTAGCCCCCGTTGGAGAGGTTGCCGCGCACGAACGGACAGCGGCCGTCCGCCTTGGTGTCGTGCACCGTCCCGACGACCTTGGTGTTGTCGTTGCACCACTTCCCGTTCGCGTAGCCCTCGGCGGAGCCGATGCTCCAGTTCTGGGTGCAGGAGTCGGCGGCCGGGGCGGCGTGGGCGCCCGCGACCGGGAACAGCAGGGAGGCGAGGGTCAGGGCGGCGACGGCGGTTCCGGGCGCGACGAGGCGGCGCATGGACATGGCGGTACCTCCAGGCAGGGAGTGCGGTGGACGACCCGGCCGGGAGCGACATCCGGACACGCGGTACGACCGACGCGCCGCCCCCCCGACGGTCCACCGAGCCTGACGTACCCGAACGACCACCGTCAACGGCGCCGCCCGGCGCACGGGCCGCGCACCCCGCCCCGACCGCCCCGGAACGCCCCTCACACCCCACCGGCCCGCCCCGCACCGACGCAACCGCACCCGGCGGTCGGCCTGTTGTGCGACCACGGGCCGTGAGTTCGACACCCCCGCCCCGGACAGGGCTCAGCCGGCGGGGGCCGACGGGTCGTCCGGACTGTCGGCGGTGGGTTCGGTGCCGGTCCAGCGCGAGATCCTGCAGCACTGACGCACCGACGGTCCCTGACTCCCGGCCCCGGACGCCCGCACCCCCGCAGGGCGGCCGGGGCCGGTTCATGCGCCGCCGGGCCCCGGCGTCGAGTCCGCCGCCCGCTGGGCCCGGTGGGCGGCGACGCGGACGCGGGTGGCGCAGCGGGGGCTGCAGTAGCGCTGCGGGGTGCGGCGACCGGTGTCGATGAAGTGACGCCCGCAGCCGGGGGCGGCGCACCGTCCCCAGGCGCAGGTGCCGCGCTCGCTGAGCCAGAGGCCGAGGGCGAGGGCGGCGGTGGAGAGCAGCCAGTGGGTGAGGCCGGCGTCGGCGGGGGCCCGGGTGTGCATCGACCAGGGGCGGCCGGGCAGGCGGACGAGGCGGGGGCGGGCCGGGTGGCGGTCGAGCAGGTCGTTGATCGCCTCGGCGGCCCGGTCGGGGTCGTCGGTGTCGAGGACGGCGATCACCTCGGCGGTGGCCTCGCGCAGTTCGCGGGCGTCGGCGTCGGTGAGCCGGAAGGGCGGGCCGCCGTGGCGTTCCAGGAGTGCCCGGAGGTCGGCGGCGCTCGTGTCGGGGTCCTCGCGGACGGTGTTGGCGAGGTCGGTGAGGAAGTGGAGGCCGCGGGGGTTGCCGTCCTCGGGGTCCTGGGGCTCGGGCCGGGTCTGCGCCATGGGGTCGCCTTCGTCTCGGGTGGTCGCCTCTCCACCATGGTAACGTCAAATTGAATCAATGAGCGTTACGGAGGGGTGGCATGCGAAACCCGGCGGTGTTCCCGGAGAAAACGTCCGTCCTCGTCGTCGGCGGGGGCCCGGTCGGGCTGACCCTGTCGGTCCTGCTGTCCGGGTACGGCGTGCCACACCTGCTGGCCGAGGCCCACCCGGGCACCTCGCGCCACCCCAAGGCCCGTGGGGTGTCGGCGCGTTCGATGGAGCTGTTCCGGCGGTGCGGCCTGGAGGAGGAGGTCCGGCGGGCCGGGCTCCCGGCGGAGCAGGTGTCCTTCTACCGCGGCCGCGACCTGGTCGACCCGGACTTCGTCCGCACCGGCGTCACGGCGGCGGACGGGAGCCCCGCACGCACCCCCTCCCCCGGGCTGATCTGCTCCCAGGACGTGCTGGAGCCCGTCCTGCTCCGACGCGCCCGCGAACTCTCCCCGGACGCCGTACGGTTCGACACCCGGCTGGTGTCCTTCACCGAGCAGGACGACGGCGTGCACGCGATCCTGGAGGACCGCGCCACCGGCGACCGGCACACCGTGCGCGCGGACTGGCTGGTCGGCTGCGACGGTGCGGCGAGCACCGTCCGTGAGACAGCCGGGATCCCGATGGAGGGGCCGACCGGCCTCGGCCACTACCTCAGCGTCCGCTTCGAAGCCCCGCTCGGCGAGGTCGTCGCGGACCGCGCCAGCGCCTCGTACTTCCTCACCGCGCCGGGCCGCGGCGGCTTCCTCGCCGTCGACAACGACCGGCACTGGATCTACCAACACCCCTACGACCCCGAGGACGAGGACGCCACGGCGCTCCCGACCGACCACCGCCGCCTGGCCGCACTCGTCCGGGACGCCGCCGGACTGCCGGACCTGCCGGTCGCCGTCCGCGACACCATGACCTGGCGCATGGACGCCCGGCTCGCCGCGGCCTACCGCCGCTCCCGGGTCCTGCTCGCGGGCGACGCCGCCCACGTGGTGCCCCCGACCGGTGGGCACGGCATGAACACCGGCCTCGGCGACGCGGACAACCTGGCCTGGAAGCTCGCGGCGGTCGTCGCCGGAACGGCGGGCGAGGCGCTGCTGGACACGTACGAGGCCGAGCGCCGCCCGGTGGCCCGGCAGGTCATCGACATCTCGCTCGCCAACTCCCGTGCACGGACGAGCTACCGGATCGACGACGAGCTGCTGCTGACGGCCGCCTACCGCTCCACCGCGGTCCTGTCCGACCCACAGGACCCCGCCCTGCCGCCACTGGACCCGGACCGCGCACGGCCCGACGGCGAAGACCCCAACGGCACGCACCTCGACGGCGTGCCCGGCACCCGGCTCCCCCACCTGCGGCTGACCGACCCGCCCGGGCCCGCGTCCACCCTGGACCTGGTCGGGCCCGGGTTCACCCTGGACCCGCTCGGGCCCGGGTTCACCCTGCTGGCACCCGCCGGGGAGGCCGCCTGGCAGCGGCAGGCGGACGCCGCCGCCGCGGCCGGTCTGCCCGTCGCGGTCCGTCCACTGCCGACGGCGTTCGTCTCGCGGTGCGCAGCGCTCCTCGTCCGCCCCGACGGCCACATCGCCTGGCGGGCCCCGCACCCGCCCGCCGACGACGCGCTCCTGCTCACCGTCCTGCGAGGAATCCTGTCCGCGGGGGAAGGCCACTCGTGAGACCGGGCCCGGACGCCGGGGCGGCCCGGCGTCCGGGCCGGCCCGGCGTCAGGTCACCAGCCCGCGCCGGAACGCCTCGCCGACGGCGCCCGCCCGGTCGCGCACGCCGAGCTTGTCGTAGATGCGCAGCAGGTGCGTCTTGACGCTGGCCTCGCTGACGAACAGGTCGTTCGCCACCTCCTTGTTGGAGGCCCCGTGCGCGACCAGGCGCAGCACGTCGAGCTCGCGCGCGCTGAGCACGCCGCTGCCCGGTCGCCGCACCCGGTCCATCAGGCGCTTGGTGATGGCCGGGGACAGCACCGCCTCGCCGCGCGCGGCCACCCGGGCGGCGCGCAGGAGTTCCTCGGTGGGCGCGTCCTTGAGCAGGTAGCTGGTGGCGCCGGCCTCGATGGCGGGCAGCACGTCGTTGTCGGTGTCGAAGGTGGTGAGCACCAGGACGCGGACGTCCGGTGCCGTCCGGCCGAGCCGCCGGATGGCGGTGACGCCGTCCATCACGGGCATCCGCAGGTCCATCAGGACCAGGTCGGGCCTCAGCTCCGGGACGAGGTCGAGGGCTTCCGCGCCGTTGCCGGCCTCGCCGACCACCTCGAACTCGGGGCTCCCGGTGAACGCGCCGCGCAGGCCGTCCCGCACGATCGGATGGTCGTCGACGATCAACAGCCTTATCGGTGGGGGCTGTTCGTTCATTCGCCCGCTCCGCGCCGGATCGCGGGCACGCTCGCGTTGACGGCGGTGCCCGCGCCCGGTGCGCTCTCCACGGTCAGCGTCCCCAGCACCCGCTCCAGCCGCTGCCGCAGGCCGGGGAGGCCGTAGCCATGGCCGGAGCCGGAGCCGGAGTCGGAGTCGGAGCCGCCGGGTGGCGGGTCCGCCTGGCCGGTCAGGGCGAGCGCGTCGAAGCCGACCCCGTCGTCGCGGACGTCCAGCATGACGGTGTCCTCCAGGTAGGAAATGGTCAGCCCGACCCTACTGGCCGCGGCGTGCTTGGCGACGTTGGTGAGCGCCTCCTGGGCCACCCGGAAGAGCGCCACCTCGATCTCGGTCAGCAAGGGCACCGGGTCCCCGGTGGCCTCGACCGACGCGGGGACGCCGTGCAGGGCCGACCAGCGCCGGGCGAGGTCGTGGACGGCGCCGGGCAGATGGGCCTCGTCCAGTTCCACCGGCCGCAGCGCCGCCACCGACCGGCGGGCCGCAGCGAGGCCTTCCCGGGCCAGTGTCCGGGCCTGCTCCAGGTGCCAGTCCCGCCGGTCGGGCCGCTCCCGGGCCCGGTCGGCGGCCTGGAGCTGGGTGACGATGCCCGCCAGACCCTGGGCGATGGTGTCGTGGATCTCCCGGGCCATCCGCTGCCGCTCGTCCTGGACACCGGCCTCCCGGGCCTGGGTGAGCAGTTGGGCGTGCAGGCCGTTGTTCTCCGCGATGACGCTCTTCAGCCGGGCGACCAGCCGACGACGCTCCTCGCTGCGCTCGTTGAAACGGTACGAGAGGTTGCCGAACACGCCGATCAGCAGCGTCTGCAGGCACACCGAGGCGGCGGCGACCGCGATCCGCTTCGAGGTGTCGGGGATCCCGCCGGGAATCAGGTTGACCATCAACGAGGTGGCACCGACGCTGACGAAGGCCCACTGCGGCGGCAGCAGGTCGTACGCCTGGACGAAGCCGATCACGGCGAACACGAAGAAGATCGGGTGCTGCGTCATCAGCACCGCGGCCAGGACCTGCTGGACCGCCACGTACGTCAGCATCGGCC
This sequence comes from Kitasatospora sp. NPDC059599, assembly GCF_042735125.1. Classification (NCBI taxonomy): domain Bacteria; kingdom Bacillati; phylum Actinomycetota; class Actinomycetes; order Kitasatosporales; family Streptomycetaceae; genus Kitasatospora; species Kitasatospora sp. NPDC059599. The sequence goes on from NZ_JBHWCL010000001.1 coordinate 92,248, forward strand.
CGGTGCGGGCGCTCCACTCCCGCGGGCGCAGGGTGTACATGGCCAGCGTCCACACCGTGGTCACCGCCACCAGGGGGACGACCGTCAGCCGCGCGTTCGCCGCGCCCTCCTCGGGCTGCAGGAAGCTCAGCACGGTGGCCACGGCCAGCAGTACCAGGGGCAGCGGGGCGAGGTAGCGGCGGACCCCGGCCAGGTCGATCGGTTCGTCGCTCGTCGCGCTCGTCGCGCTCGTCGCGGTCGTCGCGGTCGTCGCGGTCGTCATGATCCTCCCCCAGCCCCTCGTGCCCTGCGACCCTACGTGACCCCGCCGGCCCACCGGCCCCACCGGCTGACCGGCCCTCACCTACTCCCAGCGGAAGAGCCGGGCCGCCGCGACCCCGAGCACCACCGCGTACGCGGCCAGGACCAGCAGGGCCGCCGGGGCCGGCCAGTCGCCCCTCGCCGCATCGCCGAACGCCACCACCGAGGCGCCCAGCGGCGTGTAGTCCCCGATCCGGTTGACCGCCTCCGGCATCTGCTCGCGCGGCACGTAGAGCCCGGCGAAGAACATCAGCGGGAAGAAGAGCATGCTGCCCGCGCCGGTGGCGGCCCTCCCCGTGCGGATCACCGCGGCCAGGAACAGCCCGATGGCGAGGACCGCCGGCCCGGAGAACACGAAGGCCAGCAGGAACCCACCCGGATTGGCGGGCAGTCGGACGTCCCAGAGCAGCGCCGCGGTGCCGAGCACCGCGGCGGTGGCGGTGGCCACGACCGTCGTCTGGACCACGAGTTGGGCGACCAGGACGCGCGCCGGGCCCACCGGCGTGGTCGACAGCCGCCGCAGCACGCCCTTCTCCCGGTAGCCCACCAGGTACGTCGGGGTGATGAACAGTCCGGTCAGCGCGAAGGACAGCACCACCAGGACGGGCGTGAAGTAGTCGATGCCGCGCCGCCCTAGTTCCGCACCGACCTCGCGGGAGGACGGGACGCTGCCGATGATCACCACCAGGGCGACCGGGAAGAGCAGCGTCCAGAAGTACGCGGCCGGATCGCGCAGGAAGAGCTTGAACTCCACGAGGGTGAGCCGCTTCATCGCCCGCACCGGGCCTCCTTCGGTCGTTTCGAGGTGCTCATGGAGTCACCCGGCTACCGGGCCGGGGGGCGGAGCGGCGTCCGGCCGGAGCGGCATCCGGTCAGGGCGAGGAAGGCGTCCTCCAGCCCGGCCGGTTCGGCCCGCAGGTCCGCCGCCACGATCCCGCGCCGCGCCAGGGCCGAGGCCACCGCGTACACCAGGTTGCCGGTGCCGGTGACCACCACTTGCGCGCCGTGCCGCTGCACCGAGGTCACCTCCGGCAGTGCGGCGAGGAGTCCGTCGTCGAGCGTGCTGGTGGGCCGGAAGCGCACCCGCTGCTCGGCGTTCACGGCGGCGACCAGGCCGGCCGGGGTGTCCAGCGCCACGATCCGGCCGCGGTCGACGACGGCGAGCCGGTCGCAGAGCCGCTCCGCCTCCTCCAGGAAGTGCGTGACCAGAATGACGGTGATGCCCCGGTCACGGACCCGCTCGACCAGCTCCCAGGTGTCCCGCCGGGCCGACGGGTCCAGCCCGGTGGTCAGCTCGTCCAGCACCGCGACCCTCGGGTCGCCGACCAGCGCCAGCCCGATCGACAACCGCTGCCGCTGCCCGCCGGACAGCCGGCCGAACGGGCTGTCCGCCTCCTCCGTCAGGTCCAGCAGGTCGAGCAGCTCACGCCAGTCGGCAGGCTCCTCGTAGAAGGAGGCGTACAGCTCCATCGCCTCGGCGACCCGCAGCTTCTCCGGCAGCTCACTGCTCTGCAACTGCACGCCCAGGACCCGGCGCAGCCCGGCCGCGTCCCGCCACGGGTCCAGCCCGAGCACCGAGACGCTGCCGCCGTCCGGCACCCGCAGACCGGCGACGCACTCCACCGTCGTGGTCTTCCCGGCCCCGTTCGGGCCGAGGACACCGAAGATCTCGCCCTCCCCGACCTCGAAGGAGATGCCGTCCACGACGGTCTTCCGGCCGTACCGCACCCGCAGCTCCGACACCACGACCGCCGGCCCGCCACCGGGCGCCCCCGGCCTCACCGGTTCCGCCCGGCGTCCGCCCGGTGCCGGTTCCACCCGGTGTCCGGCCCCCGCCGGTTCGGTGTCACCCTGGTCCGTCCGGTCCGTCCGGTCCGTCCGGTCCATCTGGTCCGCCTGGTCCGCCTGGCTCGCACGGCCCTCGCCTCCCCGCGTCCTCCGCTTTCCGCCCAGTCTCCGGCGCCCGCCGCAGCCCGCGGATCCACCGTCCGACAACCGAACGGTGGAACCTCCGACGATCGAACGGTGGACACCGGGAGTCGGACGGCGGGCTGCTCCGGGCCGGCGGGGCGGCTCCGGGCCGGCGGGCCCTCCTCCGTGAACGACACCGGGGCCTCCCGGCGGCGGGAGGACAGGGGCGCACCCCCGAGCCGCCGAGAGGCCCTGCCCTCACGCGCGGACGGCCGGAAGGTCACCCGGTGGGGCGGCCTGCCGGAACCGACACGTTCCGGGTTCGTCGAGGGTCAGGCCGGTCAGGCCTTCCTGATGGTGTAGACGACGCCGCTGCCGACGCAACTGCTGCTGCTGTACTGGCTCGCGACGACCCAACCCGCCGGAATGGGGGAGAAGGAACACACGGTGGCGTACGTCTGCGTGGTGATCTTGCCGATGGCGTAGGCGACACCGGTGCCACGGCAGCCGCTGCTGCTGTACGAGCTGGTGACGACCCAGCCCGACGGGATCGGCGACATCGAACACACCGTCGCGGACGTCTGGTTGGCCGTGTTACCGATCGAGTACGCCACCCCCGTACCCGCACAACCACTGCTGCTGTACGAACTCGTGATCACCCAACCCGACGGGATCGGCGACATCGAACACACCGTCGCGGACGTCTGGTTGGCCGTGTTACCGATCGAGTACGCCACCCCCGTACCCGCACAACCACTGCTGCTGTACGAACTCGTGATCACCCAACCCGACGGGATCGGCGACATCGAACACACCGTCGCAGAGGTGTGGTTGGCCGTGTTACCGATCGAATAGGCCACACCCGTACCGGCGCAGCCGCTACTGCTGTACGAACTGGTGATCACCCAGCCCGTCGGGATCGGCGACATCGAACACACCGTCGCGGACGTCTGGTTGGTGACATCGGCGATGGAGTAGGCGACACCGGTGCCGGGGCAGCCACTGCTGCCGTACGAGCTCGTGATCACCCACCCGGCCGGGATCGGCGAGTTGGAGCATATGGTCGCGCTGCCGGTGAGCCGCTGCGGAGCGGCCTGCGCCTGCGCGGTTGCGGCAGTCATCATGCCCAGCAGCATCAGCACGACCGTCACCAGGTTCGGGACGTGGTTCCGTAAGGTCTTCAATGCCGGCCTCAGATCTTCTCGACGCTCTACGAGTGCACTGTTGTGCGGACGAGGTGAACGATTGGCACACTGCCTCTTCACCTCGGCCGACATGGTGTCAGAGTCGCCCCAGTGGCACCAGAGTGCTCCGGGGATCGCCGACCTCGCCGGAGGCCGCCGTTCCGACCCTGGTGACCAGCAGTTCCACGGCCGCCCCTAGACTCCCCCGCATGTCCGGTCCGACCTTGGTCATCGATCTCGCCGAGCCCCTCTCCCCCGCCTCCGTGCTGGAGCTGCGGGAGCTGATGGTGGGACTCTCCCGCTCCTGCCGCTTCGAGGAGAAGCGCCCCGGGCACTACGACGTCAACGTGCCCGCGGAACGGCTGGGCATCGAGGACACCAGCGACCCGGACCCGCGGCGACCGTACCCGCTCCCGCTGCTCGCCGGACAGGCGACCGACGCGAGCCTCGCCGCACTGGTGGGATTCGACCCCCGACGCGAGGACCCGCGCAGACCGTTCAGCGTCTACCTGATGGGCTCCGGCGCCGGCGACGACCACATCTTCGAGGCGGAGCACGCGGACGAGGACACGGACGCCATCGAGGCCGTGCTCGGCGGCCGGCCCGTCCAGGCCGTCAACGTCAGCGCCGGCTGCAACGGGCAGATCGACCACATCGCCACGGCCCTGCTGACCGCCGCCGTGCTGGACGTCATCGGCGGCGTCGGCAAGGCCGAACTGGCGGACGGCCAGGAAGCCGTGATCGCCGGCCTCCCCGGACTGCTCGGGATCACCGACGACGGCTGGGACACCGCCCTCGTCACCGCCGAGTTCCTGCGGGCCTGGGCCGAGCGGCCGGGGTTCCGGCTGCTCAAGTGACAGCGCAGGCACCGACCGGCCCCACCGTGTCCCGGCCCTGAGAACTCCCGCCGCGGTTCGGCGGTGCGGGCGTCACACCACCGCCAGAACCGAGCAGAACTCCCCTGCCACGCCCCAGGCGTGGACAGTGACGGCGCCCGGCGCCTCGCCGGGTTCCAGGAATTCGAACCACACGACCTTGCCCGCCCCGGCCCGGTGCCAGCCCCACGAGTGGGCCAGCGCCTCGACGAGGACCAGCCCCCGCCCGCTGGTCGCGTCGGGGCCCGTGGCGCAGCGCTCGAAGGCCGGTTCGGGATCCGACACCTCGACCCGCAGCCGCCCGCCCGACCGGCGGACGGTCACCGCACAGCGGGCCTTGGCGTGCTCCATCGCGTTCGCGATCAACTCGCTCGCACACAACTCCAGCTCGCGTAGCGATGCTTTGGGAAGGGGTACGCCCCAGGCCCGGACGATGTCCAGCACCAACCTGCGCGCAGGCGGAACCGCCTCGCCGTCCGGCGGGGCGTCCCATTCCAGGGGCACCGGAAACCGGGCGTTCCTCAGCGGGCTGACGACAAGCCCTGAGCCCGACAGTTCGAACATGCGGCCCCACAGTCAGTAGCCATTCGCCACCAGGCGGTGACGAAAGAATCGTCGACCCCTGGCAGTGCGATATGAACCCCTCAGATGGGACGTTCAGGGGACTTTTCGCAGCCTCTTGACGCCTCCGAACCCGGCAACCCGAAGAGAAACGTCGCTATCGGACGTACTGTTGAGGCAGTATCAGAAGTCCGGAGGACAGCATGTCCCGATCCATCGGCAACACCGCGCTCAAAGCGGCTCGACAGGCTCGCGGCCTCTCCAGCCAACAGGCGCTCGCAGTCGCTATGCACGACGCGGCCCGCCACCTCGGCTTGGGAGAAGTCATCGTGAGCCGCAAGCAGATCGGCCGCTGGGAGTCCCCCAACCCGCCCTGGCCGCGAGATGACCATCAGCAACTGCTCACCTACGTCCTGCGGCTACCGATCGAAGACCTCGGATTCCGCGCACCGTGGGACGACGGCATCCGACCGGTCCCCGACCGGGCGGCCGTGTCCGGCCGCCGTTTCTCAGCTCCTCCTGTGCTTCCGAAGCCAGTGGCGGGAGCCACCATGCAACCCGCCACCGTGGGGGCGGACTTCGCAACGATCACGGAGGCACATAGACGCCTCTACTGGAGCGTCGCGCCCGCTGTCCTGCACCAGGCGGTTGCCGAGCACGCCAACCTGGGCTCGGCCCTGCTGGCCGACACAGACGGAATCGCCAGAAGGGTGATCGCATCCGCCCTTACAGAGAGCCTGCTGCTCGCGGGCCGGATCCAGTTCTTCGACCTCCGCCGGCCGGAGGCCGCCGACGCCACGTTCGTTCGCGCTCTGCAGGCCGCCGGCGAGGCCGATGACTCCCTCCTCGGCGCCGCCGTGCTCGGGCACTCCGCATTCGTCCCGGGGTGGGCAGGGCAGCGCGAGAACGCAGCCGAGCGGATGCGAGCCGCCCGCACGTACGCCCGGCGAGGGGCGTGCCCGGCGGAGCTGCTCGCGTGGCTCCACGCCGTGGAGGCGGAATGCCTGACCCGCTGCGGCGACCACCGCCAAGCCCTCTCGATCCTGCGTCAGGCCGAGGACACCCTCGCCGTCGGCTCCGAGCACCCCCGCCCGGAGTGGTTCACCTGGTTCTCGGCCACCCGGCTCGCCGCTTTCAAGGGAAACACGGAGCTGGCAGCCGGCCTGATCCCTCAGGCGCGAACCACTCTTGAGGCCGTGCTCACCGACCTCCCGGAGACCGACGGCAAGCAGCGAGTCGTCGTCCTCGGCGACCTCGCGGCCGTCGAAGCCGCCGCTGGACGACCGGACTCGGCGTGTGCCCTGCTGGAGCAGGCACTCGACCAGCTGAGCGTGACGTGGTACGCCACCGGCATGGAGCGCATCCGCGAGGCCCGCCGGGCACTCGCCCCCTGGCAGGAATCGGACGCCGTCCGCAGGATCGACGACCGCCTCTACTCCTGGTCGGCCACGCTCAGCTCCCTTCAGCGTTAGCCCGTGCGATCAGGTCCGGCAACTCGCCGAGCGAATCGATCCGAAAGGTCGCGCGGTCGGCTACGGGGTCGTGCTGCTGGATCCAGCCCCACGGCCCCCGGCGGATCAGCGCGGTCTGCATTCCGGCGTGGGCCGCGGGGAGAACGTCGTTGTCGAGGCGGTCGCCGACGTAGACGATCTCATCCGGCTGCGCCGGCACTGCTTCTGCCACCCGTTCGAAGAACGCCGGGTCAGGCTTGCTCGCCTGCCAGTCGTCGGAGGTGCCGATGAGGTCGACGTCACCGGAGAACAGTCGGCGGAGGATCGCCCCGGACCGCACGGTCTGGTTTCCGGCGATGGCCAGCCACAGGCCGTCCGCCCTGAGACGCGCAAGTGCCGGACGGACGTCCCGGTAAAGGTCCTCCTCCCCGTACACCTCGGGGCAGCCGGCCGCCGCCCTCCTCTCACGCTCCAGGTACAGGTCGAAGCCGGGCCGGAAGATCCGGAAGGTGTCACGGTAGTCGCGGCCTTGAGCGATCACCGCCCCGAGCTGGGCGACAAAGGTGTGTCGAGGGACGCCGAGCCAGTCCGCCCAGGTGCCGTACTCCCGGGTCTCGTCCACCAGGCACTCGCCGACATCGAACACCACTGCACGGATCATGGCCCCAGCCTAGCCAGATGGCCGGACCGGTGGCCTCAGTGGCGGTGGTGGTTGTCGGGTTGGGCGGGGTCGCCGGGGTGTTCCAGTCCCTCGACCAGGGTGAGGCGGCGGGCTCGCTCCCGGTCCAGCCAGCGGACGAAGGCGGCCCGGCGGGCGGCCTCGCGCAGGGTGGGGGTGGGGTCGGGGTCCCGGGGGATGACGAGGGTGGCGAGAATCGCCGCCTTCCAGGGGCCGACGGTGACCCACTCGCCCGGCGGTGCCGCGCGGAGGGCTTCGGCGAGGGCGGCGGGAAGGGTGTCGGGGTCGGCTTCGAAGCCGCCGTCGGGGACGGCGATGTGCCAGCGGGTGGCCGGAGTTCGGGCGGTCAGGGCCCGGTAGTGGGCGACCTCGGCGGGTGCGGGCTCGATGTCGGCCGTCACGGATGCGTAGACGGCGCGGACGGCCGGGCTGCCCTCGTAGGCGGCGGCCGTGATGGAGCCGAGTTCGACGGCGGCCTGCTGGTCGAGGTGGGCGGTGCCGGAGGAGGCGACGGCAAGACCGCGTTCGGCGGCGACCGCTTCGCACAGGGCTTCGGTGAGGAGCACCTGGGCGACCCAGCGGGTGAGCTGGCGGTCCTCCGAACTTCCTTCCTGCGGCAGGGCGGTGGCGCGTGGGCCGGTGCGGAGGGCGGCGAGGCGGTGGTCGAGGGCCGCCCGTGGGACGGGGTGTCCGTCGAGGAGGCCGAGGGTCATGCCTCCACCACCAGGGCGACGGTCGGGGCGTACTGGCAGCGGCCGAACCACATGATTTTGGCGAGGGCCCAGTACGAGCCCGGGTCGGTGGATGCGGGGGCGGCGACGGCGATGTCGACCACCGTGGCGGCCCCGGCCGGGACGGTGAAGCCCCGGACGGGGTCGGGGAGCGCCTGCCAGGTGCCCCAGGGCGAGACCAGTTGCAGCTCGCCCCGGATCTCGCCGCGCGTGCGGTTGGTGAGGGTGAGACTCAGTGTGTCTCGGCCGCCGGGGCGCACGCACACGGTCTCGTGGGAGACCTCGACGTCCAGGCCGGTGTCCCGGCCGGTGGCCGCCTTGGTGCCCTGGGCGGCCGTCCAGTCCTCGGGGGTGTCGCCGGCGACGGGCAGCAGGGACGGGAGGTCGCCGACGGCGATGGTGACGACGTCCTCAATCTGCTGCCCGTCGTGCTCGATCCGGACGGCGGCGAAGTGCAGCCCGGGTTCGGCGTCGGCGGGTGGGGTGAGGGTGACCGGGAAGCGCAGGGCCCCGCCGGGTTCGAGCCGGTACGGGCGGCTGCCGAGGGTGGTGTCCCAGCCTTCGGGTGGCAGCACGACGGCCGTTCCCTCGACCGCCGTGTCCCGCAGGTGGGAGGAGAGGGCGACGGACAGCGTGACCGCTTCGCCCGCTGTCCGCAGCAGCCCGGGCGAGGCGCCGACGGACACCGGCAGGTAGCCGAGCGGTGCCGGGCCGCGGTTGTGCAGCCAGTAGCGGGCGTGGACGGGCTGGGCGGGTTCGGCGACCGGGCCGAGGACGGGGCCGTCGGCCGGGGCGGTGACGGCGGGGGTGGCCAGCAGGGTGGCGATCCGGGAGCCGGGGAGGTCCGGTTGTGCGGTGGCGGGGCCGAGCGGGCGTTCCAGCAGGTCGGCAAGGCGTGCGTCGCCGAGTCCGAGTGCGCCGCTGAGTCGTGCCGTCCGTCCGAGCCCGGTGGATTCGACCAGCCGGAGGGTGAGTTCGGGTCCGGTATCCCGTGCCGAGCCGTGCGCGATGGGGTTCCCGGCCGGTTTGAGCGCGCCGAGCAGGACTTCGCGCTGCGGTTCGACCCGCAGCCAGGAGAGGGTGGCCGGCAGCGGGCCGTCCTGGGCCGGGACGATCCGGGCGTACAGCGGGTGGTTGAACTCCTGGCCCTGTGCGGGCAGCGTCCGGTCCCGCCAGTCGCCGTTCCCGGCGACCAGGGCGTAGGTGAACTCGTGTGTCCAGTGCTGGAGTTGGAAGGACGCTCCGTCGGGCAGGGTGCGCCGGGGCGGGTCGATCCAAACGCCGGAGGGCCAGCCGGTGCAGGAGCGCATCAGGGACAGGTGCAGGGCGCCGGTGGTGTCGACGGCGAATCCGGGCAGGCCGAAGCTGAGCAACGCCACGGTGTGGTCGGCGAGTTCGTCGGTGACCGCCGTCGGGCAGACGGCGGTGATCCGGGCGTCGGCCAGGTCGTCGGCCAGCGCCGCGGGGTCGGTGACGATCAGCGCGGGCAGGGCCCGCAGGTCGCGCAGGTCGGCGTCGGGCCGCCAGACCTCGGCGAGTGGGGTCAGGGCGGGCACCCAGACGGCGCCGTGTGCCTTCAGGACGGCGGCGTACTCCTCGCCGGCCCGCTCGATCAACTCCCGTGCCGCGTCGTTGACGTCGGGCGTGCCGATGACGATCCGGAAGTCGGGCAGGTTGGAGTCGACGTCCAGCCAGCCGTACCGCGCCCAGTCCGCGCCCGAGGTGGTGGCGGTGACTCCGACCCGGGCGAGCGCGACGACCAGGGGCCGGGCGTCGGCGGCGTCGTCCAGCGTCGGGACGACGACTTCCGCCACACCGAGGGCGCGGGAACCGGTGGCCGCCCCGGAGGGGTCGGTGAGGTCGGCCCGCGCGGTGGCGCCGAGCCCGAACCAGGTGTTGGCCGGGTTGTCCAGGGTCCACGGTGCTTCGGCCGCGTCCACGTCCGGCATCGCGAAGCCGCGTCCGATGACCGCGCCGGCGACTTCGCTGACGGGCAGCCCGCCGGGGACGTCCACGGGGAAGCGCAGCCGCCACAGCCGGTCGGCGCCGGAGTGGTCCACGACCCGGGTCCGGCAGTCGACCCGGTCGAGCCCGCGCCACAGGGTGACGGTCTGCCGGTACCGGACGGAGTCGACCGTGCCGTCGATCACCAGTCGCTCGCCGAGCGGTCCGGTCTCCCGGCGGACCGAGGCGGCGCCGTCGCCGGAGCCGACGACCGGTCCGCTGGGGACGAGGTGCCAGGGGCCCTCACCGAAGTCGGGGTGCTGCGGGTACTCCTCGTACACGCGCAGTTCGTTGCCGATCCGGCCGTCCTGGATCAGCTCGCGTCGGTGCCGCAGGTCCCGGACGGAGGTGAGGCCGCCGCCGCGTGCCGGGTCGGCCGTGACCCGGTACCGGCCGTTGGCGATCGCGCAGCCCTCGGCCGGCGTCCACGGCTCGACCGGGTCGCCCTCCGCCAGCCGCCAGGTGCGCCAGCCCAGCGCGGGCACGTCGGCGGCGAGGAACCGCAGTGTTCCCCGGTCGACGGAGCTCGGCACCGCCTCGCCACGGTCGTCCACCACCCGGACCGCGCCGGTGCCGTCCGGCAGTTCGACCGAGACGAGGTCGGTCCGGTCGAAGGACAGCGTGTTGGTGACCACCACGGCGGGGGCGTCTCCCGCTGAGCCGTCCCGGGCCGAACCGCCCGGGACCGGACCGTCCTGCGCCGGACTTTGCTGCGACGAACCGTCCGGGACCGAGCCGTCCTGCGGCGGGCCGTCCCCGGCCGTGGCGATCCGGCCCGTGAGCGCGTCGAGCGCCGCGTCCCGGACGGCGGTGGCCAGGTCGTACGCCTCCCGCCAGCCGCCCAGCAGGTCGAGGTACACCTGGTCGGATTCGGAGCCGGTGATCGCGTCGTGGTGGGCGCCGTAGGCGAGGTGGCGCCAGACCTTGTCCAGCGCGGCGGCCGGGTACCGGCCGAGGCCGTGGACGGCGGCGAGCGTGGCGAGCTTCTCGGCGTCCACGGCGGCGACCTCGCCGGCCCGTTGGGCCTGTTTGGTGTCGATGTACGAGACGTCCTTGCCGGTGTACACCGGGTTCATGTCGCGGGTCTGCGGGCTGGGCCGCCGTCCGGTGGCGGCGAGTTCGGCCCGGACGGCGTCGAGGAAGTCGCGCGGGGTGGCGCAGACGAACCGGGGCCAGAGGTACTTGGCGGCCCAGGAGCGGTGGATCTCGGTGACCCACTTGTTCGGCGGCGTGTAGTCCGTCCCGACGGGCAGCAGCAGGTTCTTGGTCGCGCCGACCGGCTTGAGCTTGCGGTACAGCTCGTGGACGGCCCGTTCGGCGGTGGCGAGGTCGGGCGAGGAGTCCATCCACCAGCCGGCCGAGTAGTGGTGCGGCATGTAGTGGGTGAGCACACCGTCGCCGCCGGGGGCGATCCACTCGAACTCGCTGGGGAACTGCATCACCCGGGCGTCGTCCTTGGCCTCGCGGAAGTTCTTCTGGATCGGTCCCCACTGGTGGAAGGGGCCGCGGGCCCAGGCGCTGCCGGTGAGGCCGGCCGCGGCGAGGTGGCCGGGGAACTGCGGGTCGTGTCCGAACACGTCGAGCTGCCAGGCGGTCCGGGGGTCCCCGCCGAGGATGTCGCGCTGGTAGCCGATGCCGTGGACGATGTTGCGGATGGTGGTCTCGGCGCCGGTCAGGTTGGTGTTGGGCTCGTTGTACGTGCCGCCGACGAGTTCGACCTGTCCGCGTTCCAGCAGCAGTCGCAGCGTCTCGCGGCGTTCCGGGTGCTGGTCGAAGTACGGCTTCAGGTAGTCGACTTCGGCGAGGACGAACTTGTACACCGGGTCCCGGAGGGCGAGGTCCAGGTGCGCGTCGACGAGTGCGAAGCCGTTGCGCTCCCAGAGCGGACGGGTGGTGGCGTCGGCGGACAGCAGTTCCCACGGGGAGGTGTAGGCGGCCTGGGTGTTCCACCAGACCGGGTCGTAGTGGAAGTGCGAGACCAGGAACATCGTCCAGCCCGGTTCGGCGACCTCCAGCAGGGCTTCGGCGCGGGCGCCCCCGGCCGCCACGGTGACCGGGATCCGGTCCCCGGGCCGGGCGTCGGAGGTGATCTCCAGCGGGACCTCGACCGGCCCCGTGCCGGTCGCCTCGCCGTGGACGCCGGGGCCGCTGACGGCGATCCGGGCGGCCGGGCCCCCGGTCGTCACCCGCAGGATCTGGCGCGGAGCGTCCTCGGGGCCGACGAACAGGTCGGTGTTCTCGACGGCGGTGATGGTGACCGGCACGGGATGGTTCCTTTCCGGGGGTCCGATCGGGCGGGCGCTACGCGCCCCAGGCCTCGAACTCGTAGATGCGGGCGGCCGGGTCGGTGGTCTGGGTGGGTTTGGTGACCACCAGGCGGACGTAGCGGGCGGTCGTGCTCACCGGGTGGGTGGTGGTGCCGGACGTGTTGCCGGCGACGTCGGCGACCGTCGTCCAGGGGTCGGTGGTGGTGGACCGGACCTGGATGGAGAAGTCGCGGGTGTTGTACGAGGAGTTCTCGCCGCCCGCCGCGGCGTGCTTGACCACGAACCTGGACAGCTGCTTCGCCGAACCGAGGTCCACCTCAAGCCACTTGGCGGAGCTCAGGGTGCACCACTTGTCGCCGTTGCCGCCGCTGACGCTGCCGTTGACGGCCTTGGCCGGGCCCTCGTCGGCGTTGCACCGGCCGGAGGCGGTGGCCGGGCGGTTCAGCGCCAGGTTGGTCGAGGTCGGCGGGGTGCTGCTCCAACTCACGCTCGTGGACGCGGCGCCGGACCGGCCGAAGGTGGTGGACACCGCCTCGACGTCCAACGTGGTGGCGCTCTCGCCGCCGGCCCGGTCGAGGCGTCCGACGAAGTACGCGTCGTTGGGCGTCGCACCGAGGAAGGTCCGGCTGCCGTCCGCGTTGCGCCGGTACACCTCGTAGTGGTGGACGTTGCCGCCGGGCGCCGCCGTCCAGGACAGCCGCAGCGACTGCGCGATGCCCGGCGTCACGTCGCTCGCGCCGAGCACGGTGAGCCCGGACGGCGCCGCCGGCTTCTCCACCGCTCCGTCGTAGAGCGCGAGTTGGCCGACCCGCAGGTCGTACGAGGGGTCGGAGCCCTCGACCCGCAGCGCCAGCTGGGCGATGGTGCGGCCCGCGTACGGAGAGAGGTCGAGGGTGTGGCGCTCCCACCCGGTGCCGGCGTCGGCGCCGACGTCGATCGTGGTGAAGCTGTTCGGCGCGTCGGTGAAGGCGATGGCGGCCTTGAGCTTGGTGGGCCCGGCCGCCGGGGTCTTGACCACCAGGTCGAGCTTGGTGGTCGCCGCGACCGGCAGCCTGGTCTGGTACAGCCGGACGGTGTTGGCGGCGTCGAGGGTGCCGGTCAGTCGGAGCGAGGATCCGCCCTGGTAGGCGTCGGTGAAGTCGACGGAGGGGGTGAGCCTGCTGCCGGCCGAGTCGACCACCCAGCGGTAGGTGGGCGGCACGTCCTGGAGCGAGAGGTTGTTCCAGCCGCCGGTGGCGACCCGGGTGCCGCCCGCGTTGTAGAAGTCGCCCTGCCCGGTGTCGAAGGTGGTGCTGAAGGGCTTGGCGGTGATCGGCGAGGATTCGGCCACGTAGCCGGCCAGGCCGGGCCAGCTCGCCGAGGTGTCGATCCGGGAGGGGTCGCCGGCGGCGCCGACCCAGTAGCGGGAGTCCTTGGCGTAGAAGTCGGCGCGGTCGGTGGCCGACTTCCAGGTCCACTCGGGGCGGTAGAGGCCGAGCGAGGTGGTGTGCGGCTTGCCGGCCGGGAAGAGGGTGTTCCAGTCCACCCCGGTGTTGTAGCCGTTGGCCTCGGTGTCGATGCCGGAGTAGAGGTCGTACTCGTTGCGGCCGAGCTGCCGGGCCAGGCTCCGGGAGGAGTCCAGGCCGCTCGCCGACCAGTCGAAGTTCAGGAACATCGAGTCCGAAGTACGCTTCGAACCGTCCTGGAGGAAGGGCGAGTTGGCGGAGGTGAGGGCGTTCTGCCAGTTCACGGCGCCGGAGGTGGTCATCGCGTCGTACCACATGAACTCGGTGCCGCTCTGCGCCTTGGTGTACTGCATCAGGTTGCGCAGCTCGCCGGCGAGGGCCGAATCGCCGCCGCCGGTCTCCTGGTTGATGAACCAGCCGTCGAAGCCGTAGTACTGCGCGGCCTGCACGAGCTTGTCGGCAACGGGGTAGCGGCTGCCGGACTTCTGGACGAAGTCGCGCACCCACTGGAGCTGGCCGCCGTACGCGCCGGGCGGGAAGAAGACGGTGCCGTAGACCTTGACGCCGTTGCGGTGGGCCGCGTCGATGACGGTCGGGTTGGGGGCGAGGATCAGGCCCTCGCCGGCCGATCCGCCCCAGAACACCAGCTTGTCGACGTACTGCCAGTAGCCGAAGGCGTAGTAGTCGGTGCCGGCGGAGCCCTGCGAAGGGTTGTCGGACGTGGGGCCGAAGGAGACCAGCGAGGCGATCTTCCCTTCGCCGGCACGGGCGTTGGGGTTGGCCTTGAGCGCCGGGTCGCTGGTGCGCGGCTGCAGCGGGACGCGGGAGCGGTTGAAGCGGGCGTCCGGGTCGGTGGCCGGGTCCCAGGTCAGGATGCTGTTGGGGTACCAGTACGAGGCGAAGGGCTGGTTGCCATGGCCGGCGGCTGCGGGTGCCGCCACCGGACCGGCGGCGGGCCCTGCGACGGGTCTCGGCCCGGCCCAGGCCGAGGGGGTGGAGGTCAGTGCGGCCGTCGCGAGGACGGCGCTGAGCAGCAGGGGGAGGCGTCGTGACATGCGGTGGCTCCGATCGAGCGGAGTGGGTGGGGGCGGGCCCCGTCTCGTACGGGGGTCCGGGTGCATGCGGGCGGTGCCGGTGCTGGTGCTGGTGCCGGAACGAGTCGGTCCGGAACGACTGGGTCCGGGCCGGGTGCGTCCGGACCGGGCGTGGGTCGTCGCTCCTCGCCGCTGCGGCGGTTCCTCGACGTACGGGCACAACGGGAGCCGGACGGAGAGCGGCGGAGCGCGCCGAGCGGGGGCCGCTCGGCGCTGCGAGGCTAAACCGGTTCAGAACCGCTGTCAACGACTCGCGCAGCAACCACCCCGAGGGGTGAGCCGGCGCCGGAGCGGACGGCGGAATCCGCCGGCCCGGGCACGCCGGGCGGCGAGGTGGACTCCCGCACGGTGAGCCGCGGCGTGGGCATCTGCAGGTCCCGCCCGGGCCCTGCCCCGTCCAGGGCCTCCAGCAGGCTGCGGGCGACCTGCTCGCCGAGCGCGAACGTGTCCCGGCTGAGCGCGGTCAGCGGCGGGTGGACGATCCGGGCGAGCACCGAGTCGTCGAAGGAGACGATGGACAGCTCGCCGGGCACCGCGACGCCCATCTCCCCCGCCACGCCGAGCCCGGCGACGGCCATCACGTCGCTGTCGTACACGATCGCGGTCGGCCGCCCGGCCCGGGAGAGCAGGGTGCGGGTGGCGGCCGCGCCCTCGGCGTCGCTGAAGTCGGTGGGCACCGACACGGCCTCCTCCAGGCCGAGCCGGCGCGAGGCGTCGCGCAGCGCGCGGATCCGCCGCTGGGTGTGCTGGAAGTGCGGCAGCCCGGCGAGGTGGGCGATCCGGCGGTGCCCGATGGCGGCCAGGTAGTCGACGATCGAGAGCATGGCCTCCCGGTCGTCGGCCCAGATCCGCAGCTGGTTGCCGCCCTTGCCGGGCCCGCCCAGCACGACGGCGGGCAGCCCGAGTTCGTCCAGCACCGGCAGCCGCGGGTCCTTGACCTGGAGGTCGACCACGATGAAGCCGTCGACCCGGTGCTCGGAGGCCCAGCGGCGGTAGACCTCCGTCTCGGCGGCGGTGTCCTCGACCACCATCAGGTGCAGCGCGACGGAGCTGGCCGAGAGCACCGCCTGCAGTCCGGAGAGCAGCTGGCTGAAGAACGGCTCGACGCCGATGGTCCTGGCCGGGCGGGCGATCACCAGGCCGACGGCGTCGGCCCGGGCACCGCCGAGGGCGCGCGCGGCGCTGTGCGGCCGCCAGTTCATCTCCTCCGCGACCCGCAGGATCCGGTCCCTGGTCGCCTCGCTCACGCCCGGCCGGCCGTTGAGCGCGAAGGACACCGCGCCCTTGGAGACACCGGCCTGGCGGGCGATGTCGGCGATCGTCGGTCTGCCCACAGAACCCGAACTCCTCTCTTGACATCCAAGTTTAGGCGGGAGCATAGTCCCTGCCATAGCTAGACCGGTTTAGTTGATTAGCCAGTTAGCCAGGTTCCGGAAGCCGGCACAACCCCCGTCGACATCGATCACTCCGAAACCCCGAAACCCCGGGACTCCGGGGGCCCAGGACTCCCAGGTCCTGCGGCCTCCGGGGCCACGAGAACCCCCGAGCTCAGCACGATCCCCCACCCACCCCCAGGACCGGGAGACCCTCATGCGAAGAATCTGGGCGGCACTGACGACAACGGCCTTCACCGCCGCCGCACTCACCGGCTGCGGCCTCGGCTCCGGCGACACCAAGGACAGCGACAGCGTGGCGAGTGCGGCCGCCACCGGCCAGGTCAAGGGCAAGGTCTCCCTGCAGACCTGGGCGCTCAAGCCGAAGTTCACCGACTACGTGCAGGGCGTCATCGACGGCTTCAAGAAGAAGTACCCCGGCGTCGAGGTCGAGTGGCTCGACCAGCCCGGCGAGGGCTACTCCGACAAGGTGCTCAGCCAGGCCGCCGCCGGCACCCTGCCCGACGTGGTCAACCTCCCGCCCGACTTCGCCCTCCCGCTCGCGAAGAAGGACCTCCTGCTGGACGTCGCCAAGGCCGACCCGAAGCTGGCCGACGAGTACGTCGCCGGCGGCGTCGAGGCCTACCGCTTCACCGGCTTCCAGGGCACCTTCGGCTACCCCTGGTACCTCAACACCGATGTGAACTACTGGAGTTCGGAACTCCTCACGAAGAACGGACTGGACCCGAAGAAGCCCCCGGCCACCCTGGACGAACTCATCGCCCAGGCCCGGGTGATGAAGGAGAAGTCCGGCGGCCAGACCTACCTGATGAGCCGCAAGCCCGGCCTCGGCGACCTCTACAACGCCGGCGTGAAGCTCATGTCCGACGACGGCAAGTCCTTCACCTTCAACACCCCCGAGGCCGCCGCGCTGCTCGACAAGTACCGCGACGCCTTCAAGGAGGGCCTGCTCCCCAAGGACGTCCTCAGCAACACCTACGCCGGCAACACCAAGCTGTTCAACGCCGGCACCGCCGCCTGGACCACCTCCGGCGCCAACTACATCACCAGTCTCGCCACCGACAACCCGACGCTCGCCCCGAAGGTCGTGCCCTCCCCCGCGCTGGCCACCCCGCCGATGTACGTCCAGGGGCTGTCCATCCCGAAGAGCACCAAGAACCCGGCCGCCGCGGTCGCCCTCGCCCGCTGGGTCACCAACGCCGAGAACCAGGCCGCCTTCGCCCACCTGACCAGCATCTTCCCGTCCACCAAAGCCTCCGCCGACGACCCGTTCTTCAGCAAGAGCGACGGCACCAACGCGGGCGACGCCAAGGTGATCGCGTTCACCTCGCTGGCCAAGGCCAAGCTCATCCAACCCGTGCAGGTCGACGACGCGATGAGCACGATCATCAACCAGCAGATCGCGCTGGCCATCAGCGGCGACGCGAGCTCCAAGCAGGCGCTGGACACCGCCGTGGAACAGTGCAACAAGCTGCTCAAGGGCTGACCTCGGCACGAGTGTCCGCCGAACCCGGTACCGGCGACGCGGCGGGGTCCCCCACACCCGCCGCTCCCGGGAATGACCCGCACCACCCCCCAGGCCCCAGGAAGGCAACCGCATGACCCACCGGCGCTGGTTCACCCCCTGGCTGCTCGCCGGGCCCGCGATCGTCTGGCTGGCCGTCTTCAACCTCTGGCCGGCCGTCAACACGGTGATCCTGTCGTTCACCAATGCCAAGCCGCTGGGCGGCGGACAGTTCACCGGCCTGGAGAACTACGGCCGCCTGCTGGACGACGAGCAGCTCGCCGACGCCCTGCTCAACAGCATCGTCTTCATGCTGGTCTGCCTGCCCCTGCTGACCGTCCTACCGCTGCTGCTCGCGCTCCTCGTCCAGCGCAGGATCCCCGGCATCACCTTCTTCCGCACCGCCTTCTACACCCCGGTGATCGCCTCCGCCGTCGTGGTGGCGCTGATCTGGGGCTGGGTGCTGGACGACCGCGGCCTGGCCAACGGCCTGCTCCGGCAGAGCGGGCTGACCGACTCCCCGGTCTCCTTCCTGACCGACCGCTGGCTGCTGCTGTTCAGCGCGATCGCCCTGACCGTCTGGAAGGGCCTCGGCTACTACATGGTCATCTACCTGTCCGCCCTCGCCAACGTCCCGCGCGAACTGCACGAGGCCGCGGCGGTCGACGGCGCCGGGCCGCTGAGCCGGTTCTGGCACGTCACCCTGCCCGGGGTGCGGCCGACCATGGTCCTGATCTCCGCGCTGATCTCGGTGAGCTCGCTGCGCGTGTTCTCCGAGCTGTACGTGCTCTCCAACGGCCAGGGCGGCCCCGGGGGGCGCGACATGTCGGTGGTGATGCTGATCCAGATGTACAGCCGCGGCTTCAACGGCCACCTCGGCTACGCGTCGGCGCTCAGCCTGCTGCTGTTCGTCGTCACCCTCGGCCCGATGCTGTTCCTGATGCGCCTGAACCGGAAGGCGGCCTGAACCCGTGACCACCAGCCCGCCGAAGACCGCCGGGGCCGGCAACGACCCCCAGGACGCCCGGGGCGCCCGGAACACCCGGGGCGCCCGGACCAGCACGGCCTCCCGGGGCTCCCGGGGCTTCAACACCCCCTCCCCCGGCCGGACGGCCGCCCGCTACCTGCTCCTGGTGCTCGTCCTGCTCCTGGTCATCGGTCCCTTCCTGTGGCAACTGTCCACCTCCCTCAAGGGCCCGGCCGAGGACGTCTACACCCGCACCCCGGTCTTCCTGCCCGACCAGCCCACCCTCGGCAACTACGGCAAGGTCGCCGACACCATCCCGGTGTGGACCTACGCGTTCAACTCGGTGATCGTCGCCGCGGTCTGCATCACCGGCAACGTGGTCGGCTGCACCCTGGCCGGCTACGCCCTCGCCCGGCTGCGCTTCCGCGGCGCCCGGCTCGTCCTCGGCCTCTTCCTCGCCACGCTCGTCCTCCCCGGCGAGGTCACCATCGTCTCCCAGTACGTGCTGGTGCGCGGCCTCGGCCTGGCCGACACCCTGGCCGGCGTCGCCCTGCCGGGCTCGATCGCCATGCTGAACGTGCTGCTGATGCGCACCGCCTTCGCCACCGTCCCGGTCGAACTGGACCAGGCCGCGCTGGTGGACGGTGCCACCGTGTGGCAGCGGCTGTGGCACATCGGCCTGCCGAACGTGCGCGGCATGATCAGCGTGATCGTCATCTTCACCTTCATCGGTGCCTGGGACGACTTCCTCTGGCCGCTGATCGTGCTCAACGACCCGCAGAAGTACACCCTCACCGTCGGGCTGCAGTACCTCAACGGCACCTTCTCCGCCAACCCCCGGCTGATCGCCGCCGGCACCATGATCGCCTTCCTGCCGATCGTCGTGGTGTTCGGCATCTGCCAGCGCTTCTTCTTCAAGGGCGTCGAGGAGGGAGCCGTCAAGGGCTAGCCCACCGTCCGTACGCCCCACCGAGTCGAGGAAGCTCTCCGATGACCACCGCCCCCCGTTTCGGCGTCAACTACACCCCCAGCGTCGGCTGGTTCCACCACTGGCTCGACTTCGACCTCGACGCCGTGCGCGCCGACTTCGACTCCATCGCCGCCCTCGGCCTGGACCACGTGCGGGTCTTCCCGCTCTGGCCGCTGTTCCAGCCCAACCGCGCCCTGGTCCGCCCGCGCGCCGTCGAGCAGCTGACGGCCCTGGTCGACGCGGCCGGCGAGCGCGGGCTGGACGTCGCCGTGGACGGCCTGCAGGGCCACCTGTCGAGCTTCGACTTCCTGCCCTCCTGGACCCGCACCTGGCACCGGCGCAACCTCTTCACCGACCCCGAGGTCATCGACGGCCAGGCCGCCTACCTGCGCACCCTCGCCGGGGCGCTGCGCGAGCGGCCCAACTTCCTCGGGATGACGCTCGGCAACGAGATCAACCAGTTCTCCGGCGACCCTCACCCCGACCCGGACCGGGCCACCCCCGACGAGGCCGGGGCCTGGCTCCGCCGGATGCTCGAAGCCTGCGAGCAGGGCGCCCCCGGCCGCCTCCACCTGCACGCCTCCTACGACGCCGCCTGGTACCTGGACGAGCACCCCTTCACGCCCTGGCACTCGGCCCGGATCGGCGCCGCCACCGCCGTGCACTCCTGGGTGTTCAACGGCACCGCCCAGCGCTACGGCGCCCACTCCACCGCCACCGCGCAGCACGCCGCCTACCTGGTCGAGCTGTCCAAGGCCTGGGCGGACGACCCGGCCCGCCCGGTCTGGCTGCAGGAGGTCGGCGCGCCCGCCCCGCACATCGCCCCCGAGGACGCGGCCCGCTTCACCGGCGCCACCGTCGAGGCGGTGCTGGACTGCCCGGACCTGTGGGGCGTGACCTGGTGGTGCTCGCACGACGTGGACCGCTCGCTCGCCGACTTCCCCGAACTGGAGTACAGCCTCGGCCTGTTGACCACCGACCGGAGGGTCAAGCCGGCCGGCGCCCGGCTCGCCGAGGCGGCCGCCGAGGCCCGCCGCTCCTGGCAGCCGCCGAAGCCGCGCAGCACCGCCGTGGTCGTCGCCACCGGCGACGAGACCACCTCCCCGAAGCGCTCGGTCTGCGGCCCCGGCGGCGCGGTGTACGAGGCGTTCATGCACCTCGCCGAGGCGGGCGCCCGCCCGACCACGGTGCTCGCCGAACGCGCCGGGGACCGGATGCACCTGGCCGCGCGCGGGATCACCGACGTGGTCCACCCCGACGACGTACGGTCCTCGTAGCCCTTCCGCACCGCGTACGCCCGGGGCTCAGCCGAACCCCGCACGCCCGAACCCACACACCCGAAGCTCAGCCGCACCCCTCAGCCCGCACCCCTCAGCCACCCAACGGAGCCCGCTGACATGCACGATGACCGCACCCTGGTGGAGTCCCGCCTCAAGCGCGTCCTGGACGAGCGCATCCGCCCGGCCGTCTACCCCGAGTCCGTCCCGCTGGAGGTCGGCATCTGGACGGCGCCCGGCGAGCCCGTCCCGGTGGCCGAGGGCCTGGCCGCGCCCCGCACCCCGATCGCGGTCGGTGACGCCTGGGGCGCGCCCTGGGGAACCAGTTGGATCACCGTGACCGGTACGGTGCCCGAGGCCTGGGCCGGCCGCACCGTCGAGGCGCTGATCGACCTGGGTTTCGACGCCAACATGCCCGGCTTCCAGTGCGAGGGCCTGGTCTACCGCCCGGACGGCACCCCGGTGAAGGGCCTCAACCCGCAGAACCAGTGGGTGCGGATCGCCTCCCCGGCAGCCGGCGGCGAGCAGGTGCTGCTGCACGTCGAGGCCGCCGCCAACCCGGTCATCCTGGACTACCACCCCTTCCTGCCGACCGAGTTGGGTGACAAGGAGACGGCCGGCGACCGGCCGCAGTACAAGCTGGCCCGGATGGACCTCGCCGTCTTCGACGAGACGGTCTGGCAGCTGGTGCTGGACCTGGAGGTGCTCGGCGAGCTGATGGCCGAGCTGCCGGTGGAGGGCGCCCGCCGCTGGGAGCTGCTGCGCGCGATCGAACGGGCGCTCGACGCGGTCGACCTGCAGGACGTCAACGGCACCGCCGCGCGGGCCCGTTCGGAGCTGGCCGGGGTGCTGGCCGCACCCGCGGTGCCGTCCGCGCACCGGATCAGCGCGATCGGCCACGCGCACATCGACTCGGCGTGGCTGTGGCCGCTGCGCGAGACCGTCCGCAAGGTGGCCCGCACCACCGCCAACATGACCGCGCTGCTGGAGGACGAGCCGGACTTCCTCTACACCATGTCCCAGGCCCAGCAGTTCGCCTGGATCAAGGAGCACCGCCCCGAGGTGTACGCCCGGGTCCGCAAGGCGGTGGCCGAGGGCCGGTTCGTCCCGGCTGGCGGCATGTGGGTCGAGTCCGACACCAACATGCCGAGCTCGGAGGCGATGGCCCGGCAGTTCGTGCACGGCAAGCGGTTCTTCCTGGACGAGTTCGGGGTGGAGAACCACGAGGCCTGGCTGCCGGACACCTTCGGCTTCACCGGCGGCCTGCCCCAGATCATCCGCAACGCGGGCTCCAAGTGGCTGCTGACGCAGAAGATCTCGTGGAGCCAGGTGAACAGGTTCCCGCACCACACCTTCCTGTGGGAGGGCATCGACGGCACCCGGATCTTCACCCACTTCCCGCCCGTGGACACCTACAACTGCTCCATGAAGGGCAGCGAGATCGCCCACGCGGCACGGAACTTCAAGGACAAGGGGGTGGCCCGGCACTCGCTCGCCCCGACCGGCTGGGGCGACGGCGGCGGCGGCACGACCCGCGAGATGGTCGCCAAGGCCGCCCGGATGAAGGACCTGGAGGGCTCGGCCACCGTCCGCTGGGAGAAGCCCGCTGACTTCTTCGCCAAGGCCGAGGCCGAGTACCCGGACCCGCCGGTCTGGGTCGGCGAGCTCTACCTGGAGCTGCACCGGGCCACCCTGACCAGCCAGGCGAAGACCAAGCAGGGCAACCGGCGCAGCGAGAACCTGCTCCGCGAGGCCGAACTCTGGTGCACCACCGCCACGTTGCGCACCGGCGCGGCCTACCCGTACGAGCAGCTGGACCGGATCTGGAAGACCGTGCTGCTGCACCAGTTCCACGACATCCTGCCCGGCTCGTCCATCGCCTGGGTGCACCGCGAGGCCGAGGCCACGTACGCGGCACTGGCCGGGGAGCTGGAGGAGCTGATCGGAGCGGCCCAGCGGGCCCTCGCCGGGGACGCCGCGGGCGGGCGCGAGCTGGTGTTCAACGGGGCGCCGCACCCCCGCTCGGCGGTGCCCGCGGGCGGGGCCGCGCCGGCCGCGGCGAACGGTGCGCCCTGCACGGCGGTCGAGCGGCCCGGGGGCGGCTACACGCTGCACAACGGCCTGCTGGAGGTCGCGGTGGACGCGGACGGCCTGATCGCCTCCGTGGTCGAGGTCGCGAGCGGCCGGGAGACCGTCGCCCCCGGCAGCCGTGCCAACCTGCTGCAGCTGCACCCGGACTTCCCCAACATGTGGGACGCCTGGGACGTCGACCAGTTCTACCGCAACACCGTCACCGACCTGACCGGCGTGGACTCGCTCACCGCCACGACCGGCGCCGAGCAGGCCTCGGTGCGGATCGCCCGCTCCTTCGGCTCCTCCACCGTGGTGCAGACGCTCACCCTGCGGGCCGGCGAGCAGCGCGTCGACATCGACACCGAGGTCGACTGGCACGAGACCGAGAAGTTCCTCAAGACCGCGTTCCCGCTGGACGTCCACACCGACCGCTACGCCGCCGAGACCCAGTTCGGCCACCTCTACCGCCCCACCCACACCAACACCAGCTGGGACGCCGCCAAGTTCGAGGCCTGCAACCACCGCTTCGTCCACCTCGACGAACCCGGCTGGGGCGTCGCCCTGGTCACCGCCTCCACCTACGGCCACGACGTCACCCGCACGGTGCGCGACACCGACGGCGGCACCACCACCACGGTCCGCTTCTCGCTGCTGCGCGCCCCGCGTTTCCCCGACCCCAAGACCGACCAGGGCGTGCACCGCTTCCGGCACGCCCTCGTCCCGGGCGCGGCGATCGGCGACGCCGTCCGCGAGGGCTACCGGATCGGCCTGCCCGAGCGGCGGGTCACCGGCAGCGCCGAGCGGGTCGCGCCGCTGGTGGAGCTCGACCACGACGCGCTCGTGGTGAGCGCCATCAAGCTCGCCGACGACCGCAGCGGGGACCTGATCGTCCGCGTCTACGAGGCGGGCGGCGGCCGCGTCCGGGGCCAGCTGACCACCTCCTTCGCGCTGGCCGACGCCGTCCCCTGCGACCTGCTGGAGCGGCCCTGGGACGGCACCCGCGGCGAGGTGACGGTGGAGGACGGCGCGGTGCGCCTCGCACTGCGTCCGTTCGAGCTGGTCACCCTGCGGCTGCGGGCCGCCGGCTAGCCGACCAGGGATCCCAGGCCCTGGCACTGGCCCTGGCACTGGTCCCGTTCCCCGTCCGCGCCGGACGGCTGCTCTACGCTGTGCGGCGCCCCGACCCTCACCGGGCGGGGCGCCGCGCCCCCTGAGACCTCCTGGAGCCCGCCGTGCCTTCCACCCCGCTGTTCGCCGCCCTCGACATCGGCGGCACCAAGATCGCCGGAGCGCTGGTCGACGGCGCCGGACGGCTGCGGCACCGGCTCCAGCTGCCCACCCCGGCGACCGAACCGGGCGCGGCCGTGCTCGCCGTCGTCCACAAGGTGCTGGACCAGCTCTCCGGCACGACCGACTGGGCCACCGTGACGGCCGTCGGGATCGGCAGCGCCGGCCCGGTCGACCTCGCCGACGGCACCGTCAGCCCGGTCAACATCCGCGGCTGGCGCGACTTCCCGCTGGTCGCCGAGGTCGCCGCGCACCCGGCCGTGGCCGCCCGCGCACTGCCCGTCCGCCTGGCCGGGGACGGAGTCGCGATGGCCGCCGCCGAACACTGGCAGGGCGCGGCCCGGGGAGCCACCGACGCACTCTGCCTGGTGGTGTCGACCGGCGTCGGCGCCGGGCTGGTGCTCGACGGCGCGGTGCGGCCCGGCCCCAGCGGCAACGCCGGCCACCTCGGCCACATCACCGTCGACCTGGACGGCGAGCCCTGCCCGTGCGGCTCCCGCGGCTGCCTGGAAGGCCTCGCCAGCGGCACCGCCATCGCCCGCCGCGCGCTCGCCGACGGCTGGCGGCCCGACGGCGAGGACCGCTCGGCCCGCGCCGTCGCCGCCTCCGCCGCCGCGGGCGACCCGGTCGCGCTCGCCTCCTTCGACCGCGCCGCCCAGGCCCTGGCCGCCGGCATCGCCGCCACGGCCGCCCTGGTCGACCTCGACCGGGTCGTCGTCGGCGGCGGCGTCGCCACCGCCGGGGACGTGCTGTTCGCCCCGCTCGCCCGGCACCTGGACCGCTACGCCGCCCTCTCCTACATCCGCGGCCTCGACCTGCGCCGCGCCGAACTCGGCACCGACGCCGGGCTGATCGGCGCGGCCGCGCTCTGCCGCTGAGCCACCCCGGAGCACCCGCATGCCGCCCTTCGTCCTGCTGCACAACCCGGTCCGCCGGTACGCCTGGGGCTCGCCCACCGCCATCCCCGCGCTCACCGGCACCGAGCCGGACGGCACCCCGCAAGCCGAGCTGTGGATGGGCGCACACCCGTCGGCGCCGTCGTCCGTCCCCGGCCCCGACGGCCCGCGGCGGCTGGACGAGCTGATCGACGCCGACCCGGCGGGCCTGCTCGGTCCGGACACCGTCCGGCGGTTCGGCGCGGAGCTGCCGTTCCTGTTCAAGGTGTTGGCCGCCGACCGGGCGCTCTCCCTGCAGGTCCACCCGACCCGTGCCCAGGCCGAGGCCGGGTACGCGGCGGAGGACGCTCGGGGAGTCCCGTCGGACGCGCCGGAGCGGGTGTTCAGGGACCGCGGACACAAGCCGGAACTCCTCTGCGCACTGGGCGACTTCGAAGCGCTGTGCGGCTTCCGCCCGGCCGCCGACGCGGCCGGGCTGCTGGAACTGCTCGACGTGCCCCTGCTGGCGCCGTGGGCGGCGGCGCTGCGCTCACGGCCCGCCGCCGAGGTGCTGCCGGCGCTGCTGCGGAGCGCGCTCGCCACCGACCGTCCCTCTCCGGCCGAACTGTCCCTCGTGGAACGGGCGTTGGACCGCGCCGCGGGCGCCGGAGGCCGGTACGCGCAGGCCTGTGCCGCCTACGCCCGCGCCGCCGGCCAGTACCCGGGCGACCCCGGACTGATCGCGGCGCTGCTGCTCAACCACGTCCGGCTCACCGCCGGGCAGGCGCTGTACCTGGACGCCGGGGTGCCGCACGCCTATCTGCGGGGCCTCGGGGTGGAGTTGATGGCCAACTCGGACAACGTGCTGCGCTGCGGACTCACCCCGAAGCACGTCGACGTCGACGGCCTGCTCGCGATCACGTCCTTCCGGCCCGGCGTGCCCGACGTGCTCACCCCGCACCCGATCGACGGCATCGCGGGCGCCGGTACCGACGGGGGCACCGGCCCCGAGACCGACATCGAGGCCGACGCCGATGTCTGCCCCGACGTCTGCCCCGACGTCTGCCCCGATGAGGAATTCCCCTCCCCCGCCGAGGAGTTCCGGCTCTCCCGGCCGCGTCCCGGCGCCACCCCGGCCCGGATCGACCTCCCCACCCCGCAGATCCTGCTCTGCGTGTCGGGGCACGCCCGGCTGCACGCTTCGGACGGGGCCGAACTCGTACTCCCCGCCGGGGCGTCCGCCTACCTGCGCCCGGGCGCCGGACCGGTCGGACTGACCGGCCCGGGCGCGGAGCTGTTCCGGGCCACCACCGGACGGCCGCCCATCTCCCGACGCGGCCGGCCGGACCGCCCGGCAACGCCGGACCGAACCGTCCGGTAGCGGCGGACCGCACCGTCCGGTCGCCGCGGACCGCACCGCTCAAGCCGACGCGGGATGCCCGAACAGCAGGTCGTAGCCGTCCGGGAGCTGCTCGACCACCCGGTCGATCAGCTCGGCGGGAACCTGGTCGGACATCGTGCTGAGCACCGCCCCGATGTCCCACTGCGCCGTCGCGGGGGTCGCCCCGTCGATCCAGCCGACCACGCCCTGGACGAAGCGCTCGGCGGTCAGCGGTTCGGCCGCGGGCTCGGCGTCGCGCAGCAGTGAGGCGTACGTCGCAGGCAGTGCCCCGGCGAGCTCGATCCGCGCCGACCCCACCAGGTGCTCGCCGAGCAGGGCGAGCACGATCCGCGTGGCATGGTCCGCCTCCGCCTCCCCCCGGTACTCACCGCGTTCCACGACGCGGGCGAGAAAGTCCTCCCAGGAGATGGTCATCGCGTCCTCCTTCCGGTCGGCGGGATCCGGCAGGACCGACGGCGCTCTGCGCCCGGGTCGGGGGAGGTGACTCGCAACCCGTGATCACCGTGGGAGGTACCGGTGCCCGTGGTGCTCAGCGTAACCCGGCCCGGCGCTCCGGGAACCGGCCCGCTGTCATCGGGTCCGGCCGGGCGCCGGGAATCCGGCCCGGCGGATCGACGCCGTTGTCGATCGCGCCGTCGGCCCGGGGCTCCGTCCCGGAGGTGAGCATCGGCCGGGCGCCGGTCGAACCGACCTGGCGCCGCGCGGCGAGCCCCGGCCCCGCCCGTCCGCCCGGTCTCAGCCGGCCGAGGCGCGGCACCGCCGACGCGGCCGGCGCGCGGACGGGACCCCGCTGCCCGTGGCCCCCGGCGACACCCGCTGCGCCGGCGTCGTCGCCGTCGCGGTGGCCAGGGCGCCCTCGGCGCGCGCCGCGTCCGGCATAAACGCCGCGAGAAAGCGCCGCTCGTTCGGGCTCAGGGTGCGCGAGCGACCGGATTCGCGGTCCCGCGCGACCACCACGGTCCGCGCCCGCATAAAGGTGAGCAGGTCGCGGCAGACATTCACCTCGACATGTGCGGAACTCCGCCCGAGACGTTCCACGGTGAGTCTCACGGACAATGGCTCGGGGCGGTGGTGCAACTGCTCCAGATAATCGATCTCATGCCGCGCGATAATGAATCCGGACGGGAACAGCGATTCCCGGACGGCGGTCGCGTGGTGGCAGAAAAGGTCGTAAATCCCCTCCTGGATGTAGCCGACCAGCCGGGCGTTGTTGATGTGCCCGTTCTCGTCGACGTCGCTCCACCGGGTGGGGCAGGCCAGGACGTGCGCGCCCAGGTGCACCGCGCTCACTGCTGCGTCAGCCCGGCACCGGCGGTGGCGGGGAGCAGCGCACGCTGCAACCTGGCGTAGTACGCGGAGTGTTCGGCCGCCATCCGGGCCGCGGTCCACCCCTCCTCGGCGGCCTCCGCAGCCGCCTGGACGACCAGACTGTCGAGCACCGCGTCGACGGATCGGCACAACTCGGCGACGGCCGCGAGGCGCTCGGTCACGTCGGATCCGCCGGGGGCGTTCCGGGACGGGAACGCGGCCAGCGAGTCCATCGCGAGCTGCAGGTCGTCAAGCGTTTCCGGCAGGTTTTCCGAAGGGGAATTCCGCATGTTTTTCTCCAGGACTCAATCGGCCTTTACGGCCCGGTAACCAGCGTTCGAATACACCGGATCGGTGTCGACCCCCCGACGCCTTCGACGCTATCCCAGTCGACGGGGGTCGGCAGATGGTTTTCGGACCGCGACGGGAAACTGACTTCCATCGGAGTAGTTTGCCGGGGTACACAATATGCCCCGTCAGCCGAACGCTGTCCGCAATTCGGGTGGTATCGCCGACTCGACGCCCAAGATCAACTAGCCGGCGCCGCGGATCTGCTAGTGGCTCCACCACCGCGCCTTGTACAGGTGCGTCCCCCGCAGCACGCGGACCCCCTCCGGCCGGTGCAGGGAGATCACCGAGGTACACCAGTCGCACGCACCGGTGTGCTCGGGGGCCGCGGTGAGCAGACGACCGGTCCGGCCCGGCTCGTCACCGACGCTCTTCACGTCCCGCTCGTCGGCCGGAGCGGCCAGGTGGACCGGGGCGAAACGGTCGGCCGAGGAGTCGTAGCTCCACAGCCCCGCCGACGTGCTCACCCAGAACCGCCCGGGAGCCCCGACCACGGGCGCCAGGTCATGGCCACCGGCACCGGGCAGCGGGGTGCTCCGGACAGCCGTGAGGGTGGGTGCGGCCGCCGTACCAGCGACCCGCAACGCGACCAGCACGGAATCGCCGAGCACCCGCAGCAGACCGCTCCGCCCGTCCCACTGCACACCGTGCGCGCCGGCCAGCGGGAACTCCGCGAACGCGGCGGCACGCCGGCCCTGCGAGGCCGCGTACAGCCGGACCCAGCCGCCCGCGCTCGCCACCACGGCGACATTGCCGTCCGGCAGCAGCTCGATGCTGTGAGGATTGACGGCCGGGCCCAGGTCCGCCGCCCAGTGGACCCGGCCGGTGGCCGTGTCCACCACGGCGGCCAGCCCGCCCGAGGCCGTCGTCAGCAGGTAGCGGCGGCCCTCCCGGATCCGGCTCTTCACCTCGTCCGGGTTCGTCCAACTCCGGGCCGGGGCCAGGTCCGCCAACTCCGGCTCCCGGTCCGCACTCCAGCCCCAGACCACCGGCAACCGGTCCGGCCCCCGGTAGGCCATCAGCTCCTCGGCGCTCTGCAGCACCAGCACCCGGCGGGACTCCTGGTCCACGACGGCGACCTGCCCACCCGGCCACCGCGCCTGCGCACGGACCGCGGGCGCGCACACCAGCAGGGCGAGGCACAGCGCCGACAGCGTTCTCCGCATCACGCCCCCACCGTCCGCGCAGCGGACCGGATCCGCTGGACGGCACGTCCGAACGGCCGTCAGCCGGGCGGCCACCGGGCAGGCCCCAGCAGCCACCGCCCCGGGCCGCGACGGCTCGCGGCCGGGCCCCGGCGGCTGACCGGCGGGACCGACGACGGGCGAGCGGGCCTCCGGCGGCTACCGGCCGGACACCAGGTCCGCGACCCGGGCGATCGGCGAGGTCGTCACCCGCCCGCCCGCCTCCTGCCGGTCGGCGGCGTGGTAGGCGGCGTACATCGCGTGCACGCCCAGCCAGCGCAGCGGCTCCGGCTCCCAACGCCGCACCGTGTGCCCCACCCAGGGCAGCCCGGTGAGCTCGGTGTCCCGGCCCAGCACCAGGTCGCGCAGGGTCCGCCCGGCCAGGTTGGTCGTCGTCACCCCACTGCCCACGTACCCGCCCGCCCAGCCGAGCCCGGTCACCCGGTCCAGCTCCACCGTGGCGCACCAGTCCCGGGGCACCCCGAGCACACCCGCCCAGGCGTGGTCGATCCGGGCCTGCGCGGCGGCCGGGAAGAAGCGGTTCAGGATCGCGCGGAGCCCGCGCACCGTCTCCGCCTGGGTGGAGCCGTCCGAATCCGTCCGCGAGCCGAACCGGTACGGGACACCGCGACCGCCGAGCGCGATCCGGTCGTCGGCGGTGCGCTGCGCGTACATGTAGGCGTGCGCGAAGTCACCCAGCACCTCCCGGCCCTGCCAGCCCGTCTCCGCCCAGAAGTCGGCGGGCAGCGGCTCCGTCGCGACCATCGCCGAGTTCATCGGCAGCCAGGTACGCCGCTCCCCGCGCAGCCCCGCCGTGAAACCCTCGGTGGCGCGCAGCACGTGATCCGCGGTGACGGTGCCCGACCCGGTGACGGCCCGCGGCTTCCGGTAGGCACTCCCGGGCAGGATCGCGGTCACCGCCGACCCCTCGTACACCTCCACCCCGAGGTCCCGCACCACCCGCGTCAGACCGCGCACGAGCTTCGCCGGCTGGATGCGCGCGCCGAACGGGGACCACGAACCGCCGAGGGCGCCGGCGACATCGACCCGCTCGCCGGCCTCCTTGGCGCTCAGCAGCTCCACGCGGCCCTCCCCGTAGCCGCGCTCACCCTCGACGAAGGCCCTCAGACGCTCCAACTGCGGCTTGCTGCGTGCGACTTCGAGCACGCCACCGCGGACGATGTCCGCCTCGATGCCCTCCGCCGCAGCCACCTCGACCACCTCCCCGACGGCGTCGTCCATCACCCGCTGCATCGCCGCCGCCCGCTGCTGCCCGTACCGCTTCGCGAACGCGCCGCGTCCCGCGAAACCGTTGTACAGCCAGCCGCCGTTGCGCCCGGAGGCGCCGTAGCCGCAGAACCGCTGCTCCAGCAGGGCGATCCGCAAGGACGGGTCCGCCTTCTTCAGGTAGTAGGCCGACCAGAGGCCGGTGTACCCGCCACCGACGACGCACACGTCGACATCCCGGTCCCCCGGCAGCCCGGGGCCGGGCTCCGGCACACCGTCCGCCGCGTACCAGAACGACACCCCGCCGTTGACCGCCGCCACCGGAACCTCCCACACCCTCGCTGACCTGCCCGGACGCTACCTCGGCCCGGCCGACGCCAACCACCCCTCACACTGCCAGGATCACCGCGCCGGGCCAGCCACCCTGTCAGTCCCGCAACAGCTCCAGGGCCCGCGTCCAGTCGTAGGAGCCCGGCACGAAGTCCGCCACCCGCACCCCCATCCGCCGCAGCTTCGCCAGGCTCTCCTCGTACGCGGGGTGAGCCGCCTGCGCGGCGCTCAGACACGGCTGAACGGCTACCGGAACGCCCCAGCCGAACGACTCGCAGAGAATGCCGAGCACGAGCGTGTCCGAGATGCCCAGGACCCACTTGTTGATCGTGTTGAAGGTGGCCGGCGACACCACGATCGCGTCCGGATCCGGCAGCGGCCGCGGATCCCCCGGCTTGCGCCAGGCGGAACGGATCGGATACCCCGTCTGCGCCACGACCGCGTCCTGATCGATGAACCCCATCGCGGTGGGCGTCGCGACCACCCCCACGTCCCACCCACCGGCCTGAGCCGCCGCGATCAACTCCCCCACCCCACCCGCCACCCCCGCCGCACACACCACGACGTACAGCACCGGCTTCGCCGCCATCCCTGACACTCCCTCTCATCCTCGCCGCCCCACCACGAGATCGGCATGCACCACCTTCCCAAACGCCTCCACCGCCGCACCCCAACGCCCCTTCGTCAGCTCGTGGACCAACGCCAACCCCCGGTGCCCCTCCTCGTCCTCCCCCGCCACCATCACCACCGGCACCACCGGCACCACCGGCACCACCCGCGACCCGTCCCGCACCGCCACCCGCACCGTCCGGTCCGTGATCCGACGGATCGTGACGGTCATCTTCGTCAGGCACCCGGTCTTGACCGCGTTCGTCACCAACTCGCTGACGATCAACTCGGCGGAATCGATCAGCTCCGACAACTCCCACTCGCTCAACTTCTCCCGCACCAGCCGCCGGGCCACAGAAGCCGAGTCGGCGCGGTACGGCAGCATCGCGGTGGCCGGCCGGGGATGCCGGACCTTCTCCTCCACAGGCGACAGCTGCAGGTGACAGTCAGTCTTCGCACGCTTCGCCAGGACGGGTTGCTTCATCGCGGACCACTCCTCAGTGATGTCGACGGCCCGGACGCTCAAGACCGAGCGGTTCGCACCAACCCAAACCGCGGCCGATCCGCTCAGGGGACTCCGATCCGGTGACTCCGAGTTGGAGTCGGCACACTCTCCGTGGCCGTAGGATCGGACTCGACACTCCAAGGAGGCGAACAGTGGACGGTCACCCGGACCCTCGGCAGGTCATTGCGAGCCTCCTCGACGACCAGCGCTTCCTGACAGCTTGCGCGGCCCGCGACATGGGCACCGTGTTCCGACTCCTGAACTCCCGTGGCGTCAGCACTCGCCGTTTGGCCGCAGCCGCCGACATCACCCAGGGTCGGCTCTACGACTACCTGAACGGCGAGACCCGTGTGAGTCGGATCGCACTTGCCCGCACCCACATCCAGTGCGGCGATCTCGACGCCGCGGTCTCGGTCGGCACCGACCTGCTCGCCACCAGCCCCACCCTCGGATCCGTACGGGTCGTCAACCAGCTCGATGATCTGGCCGAACTCCTCGGCAGGTACTGCGACTACAGCCCCGTACAGGAATACCTGGCACGATTCGACGAAGCGAGCCGGACCCGCGTGCTCCTGCTCGCCGACATCATCCCGGAACCGCGGGGAGGTTCATCGTGAGGCCCGTACCCATCGACGCCCAAGCCCGGAACGCCTACCTCGCCGAGGGCAACGCGAAGCAGGCCCGCAAGCGGGTCTCGGCCGACGTGATCCTGCGCGACGAGCGCGGCCGCGTCCTCACCGTCAACCCGACCTACAAGGACGGCTGGGACCTGCCCGGTGGAATGGCCGAGGCCGACGAACCGCCCGACCGGGCCGCCGTCCGCGAGCTGCACGAAGAGCTCGGCCTCGCCATCACCGTCCGCGGCCTGCTCGTCGTGGACTGGGTGGCACCGCACGGGCCTTGGGATGACCAGCTCGCCTTCATCTTCGACGCCGGCACCCTCTCCCCCGCCCTCGCAGCGGCACTCCGCCCGCACGACGACGAACTCTCCGAAGCCCTCTTCCTTCCGGTCCCCGAAACCGCAGCACGCCTCGGTGCGCGGCACCGCAGCCGCTTCCAGGCCGCTCTCGGCGCGCTCGACGACGGGCGCGTGCGGTATCTGCAGGACGGTGTGGAGTCACGGCAGTTCCGAGCATCCAACCGATCAGAGGACCACGACATGACCGAGGACGGCCGGATCTTCCGGGAGGCGTGGATCGCCGGGGTGCGCAAGCACTTCCCCGGCGAGCCGAAGCCCGGCTACGTCGCCCCCTGGGACGACACCCCCGCGTGGGAACGGGCCTGCGCCGCAGCGGTGTTCGGGCAGGTCCGCGACTTCGTCGCGGTCAGCGCGGGCAGCACCGCGAAGCTCACCCGGGAGCAGAAGGGCCGGTTCGTCGCGATCTGCTGGATCGCCCAGATCCACAAGCACGTCGACGCTCCCAAACCCGCCTACGTCGCCGACTGGGACGACCTCCCCGAGTGGCAGCAGGAGACCGACGCCGACATCTTCGAGGCCGTCGAACGCCAGGTCTGAACGGCGTCTCCCGGCCCGGCCGACTGTGAGCGCGGTCAGCCGGGCGGGGGCGGCCGGTCGTCGTGGATCTGTTGGAGGTCGTCGAGCAGCCCGGTGAGCCAGACCGCGACGTCGACCGCGTGCAGCGGGATCCGCCGGTCGCCCCGGGGTTCGGCCGCGCGGTCGAGTTCGGCGGTCAGTGCCGCGCGGGCCCGGGTGAGGGCGGGGTGTGCGGTGCCTGCCGGTTCGCGGGCGCGGAGGGCCGTCGCCTGGCGGCGGAAGGCGGCCGTGACGTCGTCGGCGTGGCGCAGCAGCGCCTTCGCGTCGTCCGGGTGGGTCGCCGCGGTGCCGGGCGGGACGCGGGCCAGGAGCAGTTCGGCGCCGCGGACGGTGTGTTGTCCGGTGAGGAGGGCCGCCTGCCAGTTGGGCCCGTCCTCGGCCGGGTCGTGCCGTTCGCTGCGGTACTGGGCGTACATCGCTTCGGTGAGCAGGGCGGAGCGGCGGGCCCGGTGCAGGGCGTCGGCGGCCGGGCCGGTGCCGGTCACCACGACGACCGTCTCCCGGAGGGCTTCGGCGCTGTCGTCCAGCATTCCGGCGGCGCGGCGCCGCAGGTCCTGGCCGCCGCCGCGCGGCCAGGCGCAGAGGCCTGCCAGGATGCCGATCGTCGCGCCGGCGGCCACGTTGACCAGTCGCGCTTCGGCGAGCCGCCAGCCGGCGGGTGCCAGTTGGGTGAAGACGAGGGCGACCACGACGGTGAACAGTCCCTGGCCCCAGGCCGGACCGAACGCCGGTCCGGCGCTGAAGGCGATCAGCATCATCGGCGGCAGCGCGAGGGCGTAGACCAGCGGGCGTTCGCCCACTCCCAGCAGCAGGGCGGCGGTGGCGGCGGCGCCGACGGTCGTGCCGATGAGTGCGGGGCGCAGCGTCATCCGGGTGTCGGCGGCGCTGGTGCGCATCAGGGTGAGGGTGGCGAGCAGGACCCAGAAGCCGTGCGAGAGGTCGAGGGTGCCGGCGATCAGCCGGGCCGCGCCGAGGGCGAGCGCGGTGCGCAGCGCGTTCTGGAAGGCGACCGAGTGGGGTGTGAGGTTGGCCCGGAACCGGCGCCACCACAGCAGCGGGGCGGGGTCGTAGGCGTACCAGAACGGCCCGGGCCGTTGGTCGGCGGGTGTCTCGTCGGGTGGCAGGGCGGCGTGGCGGCTGACCCTGGCGGCGCGGACGGCGAAGCGGGCGCCTTCGGCGGCGTCCAGGGCGGCGGTGCCGAGCACCGGGCGGGCGCGGTGGGTGGGGCCCTCGGGTGCCCGGCCGTCGGGTTCCGAGCCGTCGGCCCCGCCGGCGACCCCGTGGGCCGCCCGGTCCGCGGCGCGGCCGGTGTCGAAGGCCGTGAGTTCCCGGTCGACCTGCCCGGTCTCGGGGACGGGCCCGGTGCGGAGCACCCCGGCGGCGGCCGCGCGCAGGGCCCGTGCGGTGGCGGCGGTGAGCCGTGCCGCGGCGGGGTGGGGCCGGGCCCGGGCGAGCAGCAGGACGCGGTGCACCTGCGGGCCGGTGTAGCGCAGGGCGACCGCGCAGTGGGTGAGGGCCCGGTCGACGGCGCCGGCCGAGGCGGGCCGTTCCATCAGGGGGACGCGGCTGAAGCGCAGCGCGTCGAGGCGGGTGCGGCACCGGTCGGCGGCGTCGGTGACGGCCCCGGTGGGCGCGGCGCGGCCGGCGCAGGCGTCGGCGGCGAGGTCCGCCAGGTCGGCCAGGGCCGCGGCGGCGCGGGACAGTCTGCTCCGGTAGTCCGGCGGCGCGGGCTCGGGCCACAGCAGCAGTTCCGCGGCGGCGAGCAGCAGCAGGCCGGCGGTGACGCCGAGCAGGCGTTGCGGGAGGGTGTCGGGGCTGTAGGGCGGGAAGCACGGGAGGATGTAGAGCAGTTGCAGCCCGGTGGCCAGGCCCATCAGCCGGGGGCCGCCGACGGTGCCGTAGGACACCGCGAAGCCGACGCCGACCATGCCGAGGGCCGCCGCCCAGTCGCGCACGGCGAGGAGGGTGCCGAGGCAGACGAGGCCCCAGGCGACCGGCAGTGTCCACAGGATCGTCCGGGCCCGGGCCCGGGCGGCGCCCTCGACCCGGGCGAGGGCACCGAGGGCGACGGCCGCGAACAGCGCGTAGGTGGCCGACACCGGGCGGTGCAGGCCGTAGCGGAAGGTGTAGAACCCCGCGCACGCGGCCAGGGTGACCCGGACGGCGCGGTGGACGACCGCGGCGTCGGGGCGCGTGCGGCGCGGCTGCTCCGCCCGCCCTCGCGATCGGCGCATCGCACCTCGCTCCCATGGGTGTGCCGCCCCGGCGGGGCGGGGCCGCCGCCGGGCTCGGGCGTGGGGACTCCTTCACGGTAGGACGACATCGGGCCGTCCCGCAGCGGGGACGGCTGCGCCGGGGCGTCCGGGCCTCCGCGGCGGTGACGAGCCCGGCCGCCCCGGCGGTAAATCGTTTGACCCCGGACCGTGACGACGGTGCACTGTGCCGGGGCACCGCAGGGGGCGGTGCCGTGGCCTGGAGGCAGCGGCAGCAATGCAGATCCGTTCCACGACCGACCGGGACCTCAAGGTCTTCGTCGACACGATCCACGCCGCGTTCGCGCGCTTCCCGGAGACTCCGGCCGAGGACGGCAGCGGGGTGTTCTGGTCGGCGTTCGAGATGGACCGCGCCCTGCTGGCCGTCTCGCCGGAGGGGAAGCCCGTGGGCACCGCCGGCGCGTACTCCTTCGAACTCACCCTGCCCGGCGGGGCCGCCGTCCCGGTCGCCGGGGTCACGGCGGTGGGTGTCCTGCCGACGCACCGGCGCCGGGGTGTGCTGACGGCGATGATGCGGCATCAGCTCGCGGAGGTGCGGGAGCGGGGGGAGTTCCTCTCCGTGCTGCTGGCGTCGGAGGCTTCGATCTACGGCCGGTTCGGCTACGGGCCGGCGACGTACACGCGGCGGCTGACGGTGCCGCGCCACCGGGCGGCGCTGGCCGCCCCCCGGGCGCGGGGTGCGGCGGAGGCGTTCGCGGCGGGTTCGGTCGAGGTTCTGCGGCGGGCCGAGTG
This sequence comes from Kitasatospora sp. NPDC059599, assembly GCF_042735125.1. NCBI lineage: Bacteria > Bacillati > Actinomycetota > Actinomycetes > Kitasatosporales > Streptomycetaceae > Kitasatospora > Kitasatospora sp. NPDC059599. The sequence continues at coordinate 128,570 of NZ_JBHWCL010000001.1, forward strand.
CGGTGAGCTCCTGGAGGAGGTCTACGACCGGTACCGCCGGGTGCAGCCGGGTGCGTTGTCGCGGCCGCACCGCTGGTGGGCTTCGGGTGCGGGGCAGCCGCCGGTCGCTCCGGCGCCGCGGTACGTCGCCGTGCACCGGGACGCGGACGGTGTCCCGGACGGGTACGCCAGCTACTGGCTGGACGCGCCGGACATCTTGACGGTGGACGAGACGGTCGCCGTCGACGACGCCGTGTTCACGGCCCTCGCCGGGTTCCTGCTCGGCCACGACCTGGTGTCGGAGGTCGTGTTCAAGCACCTCCCGACGGAGCATCCGCTGCGCTGGCAGCTGGTGGACTTCAACGCCGGTCAGCTGAGCAAGAGCACTGACTGGCTCTGGGTGCGGATCCTGGACGTTCCGCGGGCACTGACCGCGCGCGGCTGGTCCGTCGACGGTGAGCTCGTGCTCGACGTCGACGACCCGTTCCTCGGCGAGCGGGGCCGCTACCTGCTGACCGTGCGGGGCGGCGAGGCCGACTGCGTCACGACGGACCGGGAGCCCGATCTGTCGTTGGACGTACGGGACTTGGGCTCGGTGTACCTGGGCGGGACGGCTCCGAGCACGCTGGTGCGCGCCGGCCACGTGCTGGCGCACCGGCCGGGCGCCGCGGCGCTCGCCGACGCCCTCTTCGGTGCCGAGCGTCCCCCGCACTGCCTGCACTGGTTCTGATCCGGCGCGGCCGCACCGGCCCCCGCCCACGGATGGACGGGGGCCACGACGGGGACTCCTGGTCCGCCGTCAGCGGGCGCCGGGGAGGGGCTCACGCGTCGGCCGGGGAAGGGCTCACGCGAGCGCCGGGGAGGGACTCACAAGCGGGCCGGGGAAGGGCTCACGCGTGGGCGCTGATCTGGCCGCCGGCGGAGAGCACGATGTAGACGCCGTTGGCGGAAACGCCGACGTCGTGCCCGTTCGTCTCCAGCGTGCCGTTCACCGCGTTGTCGAGGCCGAGGATGTCGGCGCGGTACTTGAGTTCGCCGCTCTTGGTGACCTTGACCGTCCAGTCGCCCGCGACCTTGAAGGTGCCGGGGCCCTGGTGTCCGCCGCCCATCCAGGCGTGGACCGTGCCGTCGAGCGAGAGCACGATGAACATGTCGTTGGCGTCGAGTCCGGCGTCGGTGTCCTTGGCGTCCAGGGTGGCGAGGACGTCACCGTTGTTGACGATCTTGGCGACGAAGTGCTGGGGGGCGACTTCCCGGATCTCGGCGGTGCTGCCGTCGGGGAGGGTCTGGGTGCGGGCGCCGGGCGCCGGCTTGCCCGGCGGGGCCGGGGTGGTGGTGGCGCCGGTGCCGGGCTTGGCGGCCGTGGTGCCGTTACCGGGCTTGGCCGGCGGGGCGGCCGGGGTGGTGGGTGCGCCGGACGCCGGGGCCGTGGCGGCCGGTGAGGAGGGGGCGGCCGGGGCGTTGGTGCCGGGGGTTCCGGCCGTGGCGGCCGTGGCGGCGGGGGAGGCCGCGGTCGACGCGCCGGACGTGCTGCTGCAGGCGGTGGCGGCGGGTACCAGCAACGCGACGGTCAGGACGGTGCCGGCGAACGTGCGGGCCGTGGTCGCGCGGCGGGTCGTCTTGAGGGACATGCTGGTTCTCCTGAACTGGGTGCGGGTGAGGACGCGGACGCCGCCCGGTCCGTCTCCCCCGTGGAGGCCGGTGGGTGACGGAGCGGCGTGCACGATCGAAACTAGTCGGGGCAGTCGACGGAATGACGCGTTCCGTGTCACCGGACTGCAACGCTGCGACCCGATCCCGACCGGAGCATCCGTCAGCACCGGCTCCCCGGAGTCCTCGTGGAAGCGGCCGTGCCCGCCCCTCGTACGCTCCCGGGGGCGGGGCCGCGCGGGGAACGGCGCGGGGGTTGGGAGGCGGGGGGTCCCGGCGAAGGGGGGGGGTGGTTGTAGGTTGAGGCCCTA